>CAZJQA010000031.1:0-8534 GCA_964548285.1 uncultured Muribaculaceae bacterium | reverse complement strand
TATGAAAGTATGATATTAATGAAAAAATATAATGTAATAGTAATTTTTAATAAAGAGATTAATAAAATTCTTATGTGCAAAAGAACTAAAGAACCTTATATAGGAATGTATTATTTAGTTGGTGGAAAAATAGAAAAAGAAAATGATGGCTTAAATGAAGCATATAGAGAATTAGTAGAAGAAACTAATATTAGTAAGAATGATGTTGAGTTAAAACATTTTATGAATATTGAATATGTTTCTTTTAATAAGTCATTAGAAGTTTATTATGGAACATTAAATAAAGAGGTTGAATTAGTAGAAGAAGTTAATAAACTTGAATGGGTAGATATAAATGATAATTTCTTTGATATGACGAAGTATGCTGGTGAAGGTAATATTGGCCATATAATTGAAGAAATAAAAATTGAATTAAATAAATAGTTATTAAAAAAGTCATTTTAGTCAATGTCATTTACAATTCCAATTATTTATGCAGTACAAGCTGCAATTAAAGCGAGAAAGAATTAGAACGTAAAAGCCTGAAAATATAAAATATAAGAAGACTAGTAGTAGATAGGAGCTGAAATTATGGAACAATTAAAAGAAATTGAAGAAGAAATATATAGATGTAATTTATGCTCTTCAATCTACAAACTGTGAAAAAGAAGTACAAGGACCAATTAGAAGTAAAAATCTTTAGTATAAGTAAAAAAATCTATTAAGAATAGTTTTTATATTTGATGATGTTAGAAAATAAAGGTTAATTAATTATATTTAGTTAACTTTTTTAAATGATGATTATAGATGTAATATATTATTTAAAAATCATAATTATTTGTAAAATAATACTTGCTTTGAATCACTTATGATGTATAATAATTATATTAGAAAGGGTGTTATAAATGACTACAATAAGTAATGGTAAATCTTTATATAGTATTACAATTAAAACAGAAGGATATCCTGTTGAAAATAGTAAATCAACAGTTAATGAAAAAATGGAATCAAGTGGTGGTACTGCTTTAGTGGTAAGTTACTTGTTGGGAAAATGGCAAGTTGATTCGTATTTTGCAGGTACAGTTGGTTATGATGATTATGCTAATTCTATAAAAAAAGATTTGGAGAGTGTTAATACACATACAACTTTCTTGGAGACAAATTATGAAAAAAAGACTACACAGTCATTAATATTAAGTAATAAGGTTAATAAATCTAAACCAGAAATTATGATTGAACCTATGGCTTATCATTTAAAAAAATATGATTTTGATTTTAATCCTGATGTTATTTATACAGATGGTTATGAATATACTGCAACAATGGAAACTATTAATAAATATTCTAATGTTACAAGTGTGCTTGGTGCTAGTTTAACTTATAATAATGTTAAAGAAATTCTTGCTATAGCTAAAAGAGTTAAGTATGTTATTTTTTCAAGAGAATTAGCTGAGAAGATGACAAGTGTAAATGTGGATATCTCAAATCCTAATACTTTATTATCTTTATATAAAGGAGTTAAAAGTGTTTATCCTGATCAAAATGTAATAATTAATCTTGGTTTAAATGGTGTTGTTTACGCAATAAATGATAATGTTAAATATTTACAACCAATTAAAGTTAATCAATTAGATTCAACTGGTAGTGATGATATTTTTGATGGTGCATTTGTTTATGGTTTAGCAAAGGGTTATGATATTGAAAAATGTATTCGTATTGCTAATATTGCGAGTGGTTTATCTAATGAAAAAGAAGGAATATTAATGTCAGTACCTTCTGTTGTAGATGTAATAAATTATTATGAAGCAAGATTTGGTAAGATTGATGAAGCAAATCCTTCAAATGGTAATAGTTAATGCATTATCCTTCAATTGATTTACATGGGGAATATACTGTTACAGCATATACTTTAGTACATAACTTTATAAGTGATAATATTAAATTAAAAAATGAGTTTATTATAATAATTCATGGTAAGGGGACAGGAAGGTTGAAAGATGAAGTTCATCGAATATTAAAATGTGACAAACGAGTAGATAGTTTCCGTCAGGATGGATTTAACTTAGGACAGACAATTGTTAAATTAAAGTTAAAGAGCTAATAAGCTCTTTTTTTCTAGTATTAAAAGTGCTTATTATGATACAATAAACATGAGGTGTAACATGAAAAAAATAGTTTTAGTTGATGGTAATAATTTGATATTTAGAAGCTATTATGCAACAGCTTATAGAGGCACTTTGCTGCGCAATAGTAAAGGGTTTCCAACAAATGCTTTATATGGATTTATATCAATGATTGAAAAAATAATTAAAGAAGAGAATCCGGAATATATGGCAGTTGCTTTTGATATAGGAAAAAACTTTCGTAAAGAAAAATATTCTTTTTATAAGGAAGGAAGACAAAAGACACCTGATGAATTACATGTTCAGGAACCTATAGCAAGGGAATTGTTAAACTACTTAGGTATACCATATTTTGAACTTGCTCCATATGAAGCAGATGATATAATTGGTACATTGGCAAAAAAAATTAGTAATAGTAATGAGTTTGAAGGCTTAATTGTCTCATCTGATAGGGATTTATTGCAATTGATATCTAAAAATGTTGAGATGAAACTTTTAAAACAAAAAGATTTTATTCGTTATAATGAACAAACATTTATAGATGATTATGGTATTGAACCAGTTAAAATAATTGATTTAAAAGCCCTTTCTGGAGATTCATCAGATAATATACCAGGAATTAAAGGAATTGGTGAAAAAACGGCTTTAACATTGCTTCAAACATATAAGTCACTCGATGGAATCTATGAAAATATTGGCGATATTAACGGTAAAACTAAAGAAAAGTTAGAAGTTGGAAAAAATGATGCTTACATGAGTTATGAAATAGCAACAATTTATAAGGAAGTACCATTAAAGATTAATCTTGAAGATTTAAAAATTAAAGAAAAAGATGATAATAAATTAAATTCTTTATATCGTGAACTAGAGTTTTATTCATTAATAAATGGGGAAATGAAAGAGGAACCTAAAATTTCATTAAATACTAACTATCTGGAGATTGAAGATATTGTTGAAATAAAAGATGATAATATTTATTCTTTTTATTTAATGACAGATAAAGAGAATTATCATGAAGCTAATATTGTTGGTATGGCTTTAAGTACAGATACAAATAATTATTATATTAAAAGTGATTTGGTAAAAGATACTTTTGAACTTATAAAGGATAAAGTATTATATACATATGATGCTAAAAAGGCTTATGTTTTGTTAAATAAACTAGGTATAGATTTAAATGTTAATACAGATCTTGAAATAATATATGGTTTAACAGAGATTACATTAAAAGAAGATATAACAACTTATATGGCACGTGATAATATAACTGCTTTTAAAGATGAAGATTATTATAAGAATAAGAAAGAGGCCTTAGATAACTTTAAAGATGATTTAGTTAAAAAGAGTAATTTTATATATCAAAAGAGAGAAGAGTTAATTCTTGAATTAAAACGAGATGATATGTATGATTTGTTTAAAAATATTGAAATGCCTTTAGCTAAAGTGTTAGCTAAGATGGAAATTAATGGAATGAAAGTAGATAAAAATATACTTGATAAAATGAAAGAAGATTATAAGATGCGTATTTCTAATCTTCAAAAAGAAATAATTCTTTTAGCTGGAGTAGATTTTAATATTTCAAGTCCAAGACAATTAGGAAATGTTTTATTTGAAACACTTGCTTTACCTGGTGGTAAAAAAACAGGAACAGGATATAAAACTGATGCAAAGGTATTACAAAAATTAAGTGGATTACATCCTATAATTGATAAAATAATTGAATATCGTAATGTTACAAAATTATATAGTACATATATAGAAGGTTTAGAAAATTATATTATGGAAGATGGATTAATACATACAATATTTAAACAAAATTTAGCAAGAACAGGTAGACTTTCAAGTACTGAACCTAATCTACAAAATATTCCTGTAAGAGATGAAGAAGGCAAAAAAATAAGGGAAGCTTTCTTGCCACAGAATGATATTTTTTATTCTGCTGATTATAGTCAAATTGAATTACGCCTACTTGCTCATATATCTCAATCAAAAGAATTACAAAATGCTTTTATAAATAATGAAGATATTCATAAGAAAGTTGCAAGTGATATTTATGGAGTTAATATTAATGATGTTACTAAAACAATGCGAAGTACTGCAAAATCCGTAATATTTGGTATTGTTTATGGTATTTCTGGATTTGGTTTAGGAGAAAATTTAAGTATAAGTCCGAAAGAAGCTAAAAGGTTTATTGATAAATATTATGAATTATATCCAGGTGTTAAAAATTATATGGATAAAATTGTTGAAGAAGCTCATGAAAGTGGAGATGTTAGAACTTTGTTTAAGAGAAGACGTATTATTCCTGAACTAGATAATTCAAATTATATGATTCGTTCTATGGGAGAAAGAATAGCGCTTAATACTCCAATTCAAGGAACTTGTGCTGATATTATTAAAAAAGCAATGGTTAAAATTGATGAAGCTTTCACTGAAAATAATATTAAATCTAAAATGGTTCTTCAAATACACGATGAATTACTTTTTGATGTTGTAGAAGAAGAAAAAGAAAAAGTTCATAGTATTGTAACTGATATAATGGAAAATATTTATAAGATTTCTGTTCCTTTAAAAGTAAGTGGTGATTTTGGTAAGAATTGGTATGAAACGAAGTAATTATTATGTTGGTATCTTTCCTACAATAAATACATCTTTGGATAATCCATATGATGATACTTCATTAGTAGTTGAGAGTTATATTAAAGGAATATATGAAAGTAATTCAATTCCTATATGTATTTTTCTTGAAAATGGTGAAATAAATTATAGGTTATTAGAAATGTGTGATGCTTTTATTCTTCCTGGAGGTCATCACATAAATGCTTGTGTTTATAAAGTGTTAGAATATGCGAGAATTAATAAGAAACCCGTTTTGGGTATTTGTATGGGTATGCAAGCTATGTCTATTTATTCAGTTATAATAGATATGCTTAATGATAATTATAATGAAATATTATTTAAAGAATGTTACGATAAGCAAAAAGAAAACAATCCGGTTTTAGTACCAATAAAAAATGAAAATATTCATAAACGTAATGTTAAAAAGAATAATTTTGATGATGCTAGACATCGTATTATAGTTAAAGATAAATCTATATTATCTACTTTAACTAATCAGTGTAATGTTATAAGTTTACATGGATATATGGTATCAAGAATAGGTAAAATATTTAAGATAGGTGCTATATCAGAAGATGGTGTTATTGAAGCAATTGAAAGTAATATAAGTGATTTGTTATGGTTAGGTGTTCAATTTCATCCGGAATTAGAAGATAATAATAATTTAATAGTTAATTTTATAAATTTAGCTAAAAAACAAAAAAATAAACATTAATATTAAAAGTATATTATAATATAGGTATAAATGGAGGGTTTATGCCAGAAATTGCTGAAGTTGAAACTGTTAGAAATACTCTAAAAAAAAGAATACTTAAAGAACGTATTCATGATGTTAAAGTATTTTATGATGGAATTATAATTGGAAATAAAGATGAATTTATAAAAAAATTAATAAATGAATCATTTATAGATATTCTTCGTAATGGTAAATGGTTAATATTTGAAACTGATAATTATTATATGTTAAGTCATCTGCGTATGGAAGGTAAATATTTTATTAAAAATGAGGATGAAGAAAGAAACAAACATGAACATGTTATATTTTATCTTGATCATTTTACTTTGCGTTATCATGATACTAGAAAATTTGGAAAATTAAAATTAATTAAAAAAGATGAATTAGCTAATGAACCTTTATTAACAAAACTAGGAATAGAACCTATTAGTAGAGATTTAACTGGACAATATGTATATGATAAGATTCATAAAAAAAATAAATATATTAAAACGTTATTGTTAGATCAAAGTATTATTAATGGATTAGGTAATATATATGCTGATGAAGTTTTATTTAAAAGCAGAATTAATCCTATGAAAAAGGGCTATGAAATAACTCTAGATGAATGTAATAGGATTTGTTTATCAGCAAATGAAATAATTAAAGAAGCTATTAAATGTGGAGGAACTACCATAAGAAGTTATACAAGTTCTTTGGGAGTTACTGGAAGATTTCAACAAAATTTAATGGTGCATAAAAGAAGTAATGAATCTTGTAAAATCTGTGGTAATAAGATAATTAATACTTTTTTAAATGGACGTAATACATATTATTGTCCAAATTGTCAAAAGTAGGTGGTAATATGAAGGAAATAGTCTTAGAATTTTTGAAAAAAAAGAAAAAATTATATCGTCCAGCTGAATTGGCAAAAAAATTTAATATAAGATTAGATGAAATTAACGATATTTTATATAATTTAGAATTAGATTTTAAGATAATATCATATGATGGTTTATATATGTATAAAGATATTTCATTTTATTTAAAGGGTGGAGTTGTAGCAATATCTAATCGTGGTAATTATTATATTACATATGATCATAAATATATTATTTTAAATAAAATAGATATAATGAAATATAATATTGTAAAAGGTGATCATGTATATGTTGAATGTAATAAAGATTCACAAAATGGTATTGTTAAAAGTGTTGTAAGATATCCTAATACTGCTCATTTTATAGAAAATATAGTTCTTAAAAAAGATGATGATAATAATTTCTTTTTCATTGATAAAAAGAAAAAATATTTGATAGATACTAATAATTTTCCTGTGTTTAAAGGAGATGTAGTAAATCTATTAAAATGCGATAATATTTACAAAGTTGTTAGTATAACATCTCCATGTTCTATGTTTCAAAAATTTATATATACTAATAATCAAATTAAAGCTTTGGATAATAAAGATTATAAAGTGTATGGAAGCTATAAATTTAATGAGGGAGAACATCTTATAGGAAAATATCATGTTCAAAATAAAACAATTATATTGGATAGTGTTAAAAAAGAAACATCATCATTAAGTGATAATATTATGAAGATGGCTTTATTATCTGGTATAAGTACTACATATCCTAAATATACTTTATATGAAGAAAGTAGAAATAATGTTAAAGATTTAAGAAATCTTATGACTTTTACGATTGATCCTGAAACTGCTAAGGATTTAGATGATGCTGTATCTCTTGAAAAACTTTCAAATGGAGAATATCTTTTATATGTTCATATTGCTGATGTATCATCTTATATAGAGTATAAAAGTGATAGTTTTAATGATGCAATTGAAAAAGGAAGAAGTATATATCCTAGCAAAATTGTTATACCTATGTTACCAGAAGTATTATCAAATAAATATTGTTCATTAAATCCTTTGGAGGATAAAAAAACTATAACATTTGTTATGAAAATAAATGATCATGGAAAAATAATTGATTTTGATTATTATAGAAGCATTATAAATAGTAATATGAAAATGAGTTATGATGTTATTAATGAATATTTTGAATATGGAAAAGTAAATGAAAACTATTTACCATATTATAATAAATTAAATGAGATGAAAGAATTATCAAGCATACTTGATACAGAAAAATATAATCGAGGGTCTATTACTTTTAATACTAGTGAAAAAAATATAACTGTAACTGATGAAGGAAAAATTATTAAAATAGATGATGATGTTAGAGGTCCAGCAAATAAAATGATAGAAAACTTTATGTTAAGTGCAAATTATGCTTTAGCTAAATATTTATCATATGTTGGTAATCCTTTGGTTTATCGAAATCATGAAAAACCCGATGTTACGAAGTTATATACTTTAAAGAAGAAATTAGCAAGCGTTACTAAAGTTCCTCAAAGTTTACATCTAAATACTCCTAAAAAATATCAAGAATATTATTATTATTTAAAATCTAAATTTCCAAAGTATGCTGAAAATTATCTTTCTACTATCTTTTTAACATCTTTAGAAAGAGCATATTATAGTGATGTTAATAAAGGACATTATGGACTTGCTTTAGATGTCTATGCAACGGTTACTTCACCAATAAGAAGAGGGAGTGATTTATTAAATCATTATTCTTTATGTTCATATCTTAATCTTAATACTAAGTTTGATATTGATGATTTAGAAGAATTAATTCATGAAAAGAAGGAACATTTAACATCAACTGAAGAAGATGGTGAATTATTTGAAAGTGATGTTAAAAAATATTTAATAAATAATTATTTGAAAGATGATAATAGTGTTTTAAAAGCTAAGATTGTTTTTATTACTAATAATACTTTGTATATTAAAAGAGAAGATAATATAGATGGATATATTAAACTTGAAAAGGATTATATATATGATTATCATAATCATAATATGTTATATAATAAAAATTTATATAAAATAGGTGATTATATTTATGTTACAAGAGATTTAACCAAAGAAGATTTAGGATTTAAATTAGTTAGAAAAAAATAATTATAATTATGTTATAATATTAATAATTAAAAGGAGAGAAAAAATGAATATTATATTAACAGGAGAT
>CAZJQA010000030.1:0-8796 GCA_964548285.1 uncultured Muribaculaceae bacterium | reverse complement strand
GATAAAAGTTGTAGAAATAGAATTGCTATTATTTCAATAATGACATATTATGCTAGACAAATATTCGATGAAACTAAACTTTATGAATTTAGAAAATCGCCATTGAGAGATGAATTACTTAACAAAAAAATTTACGTATATTCTGCCAAAGAAGATAAAGCAATTATTGGATATTTTAAAGTAAGTAATATTTTAAATGGTAACACAGATGAGATTTTACGTGCTACAGGATATGATAAGAGACAAGATGGTCATGAAATAGTTGAATATTATGGGAAAAATAATCCAAATTGCTATGCTTTACATTTGTATGATGTTACTGAATTTGAAGAATATTTATCATTAAGAGATATGAGAAGTATTTCAAAAAATGCTGATATGCCACAATACATTAAATTTATTTATGATAATGATCCATTATATGAGGTTATTAGAGAATGGGATAAAGCATTTAGTTTAGATGGTAACTTATGTGACAATCCTAGCAAAACAAAACAAATGATATTGCAAAAAGCTAGAATGAAAGGAAGAAAATAATATGAAACACGAAATGAAATTACAGCCTGAGTATTATAATTTTATACTTAATGGTACTAAAAGAATTGAGATAAGACTTTTTGATGAAAAAAGACAACAAATTAAGATTGGAGATACAATTAAATTTTTAAAAGAACCTGAATTGAATGAGTCATTTAATGCTAAGGTTGTTGGATTATTAAGATATAATTCTTTTGAAGATATGTTTAAGGATTTCGATATTTCAGTTTTATCTGATAAATCTATGACTAAAGAGGAATTAATTGGCGTTCTTGAGCAATTCTATACTAAAGAAAAACAAGAACAATATGGTGTTTTAGGAATTAGAATTGAATTAATATAAAAGATGGCAATGAGAATTTATTTCTCAAAGTCATCTTTTTCTTTGCTTAAATCTAATTCTTCAATGTCATCATCATCTAAAACATTATCTTCATACATATCATTAACAACATCAATATATTTATCATCTTTATCATACCAACTATGAAGTTTATCGTGTAAGAAAGAAATTAGTTTTTCAAATTTATCTTTCCAGTAATCTAATGTATTCTTTAAATCATGTATTATAGATTATAAAAATGATATTTTGTTATCTTTTTCTTTAATTGTATCATTTAAATTCTTAACTCTTAAATTAAGTGCTTCAGTATTTTCAGTGAGAGTTTTTATCTTATTATTCTTATCTTTTAATTGTTCGTGAGCGTTAACTAGTGTATTGGATAAGGTTTGAATTTTATCATATTCTTTACTGGTGTCACTTGCTTGTTCGATAAAGTCGATAAAAGAATCCTTATCTTCTTTTGATAAAATATAATTATCTTTATTTAATTTAGAGATTTTTAATTTATCAATCCATAGTACCATCCTTTCTTTTAGGATAGTTTTTAACAACAAAAAAACTAATCCATTTCTGAATTAGTTGTATATCAAACTCGAAACTATAAAAACTCGAGCAGAATTCCTCTTGGTAGCGACGGGGAGATTCGAACTCTCGACCTGCCGGGTATGAACCGGATGCTCTAGCCAGCTGAGCTACATCGCCGTAAGACATGTATATTGTAGCAAAATATAAATTATCTTGCAAGTGTTTTCATAACTTTTTTTTCATGGTATACTTATTAGTATAAGGAGGGTATAATGGCAAGAAGGAAAAAAAGAAAATCATTTTTAAATAATTATCAACGTTTTATTTTAGTTTTAATTATTACACTTGGTTTTTATTTATATTATTATCATAATGATATTGAATCTATTAATAGATATTTTGAACCTCAAGTATCATATGCGATTGATGATATACCTGAATATCAGGGAAAACCTTATATTATTATTAATAATAATATTCCGTATTTTGAAGAAAGTGATTATACAACTACTTCTTATGAAAAATATGGGGAATTAGATTATCTTGGAAGATGTACTTCATGTATTGCTAATATTGGAAAAGATATTATGCCAACTGAAGAAAGAAAGTCACTTTCAAGTGTTAAGCCAACAGGATGGCATTTAGTTAAGTATGATATTGTTGATGGTAAATACTTATATAATAGATGTCATTTAATTGGATTTCAATTAACTGGTGAAAATGATAATCCTAATAACTTAATTACATGTACAAGATCAACTAATACAGGTATTATGCTTGATTATGAAAATAAAGTAGCTAATTATATAAAGAGTACTAATAATCATGTTTTATATCGTGTAACACCAATATTTAAAGAAAATAATTTAGTTGCTAGTGGTATATTGATGGAAGGTTATTCGATAGAAGATCATGGAAGTGGAATAAAATTTAATATTTATATCTATAATGTGGAAAGTGGTATAGAGATAAATTATAAAACAGGAGAAAGTAAGTTAGCTTAAAGCGAGTTATTATGAATAATATGTTTACATATATAGATTATTATAAAGATTATACATTTAATGAAATATCATTTAATGATATAGATGCTTTAATATTTGCTTCATTAGTATATATACCTATAATGAAGTTAAGTAATAAGAAATTGTTTATGCTAAATAATTATATTGAAAAACCAATACCTAAGACAATGGGAGAAAGATCTTTAAAACTTTATGGTAAAATGCTTAAAACTCGTCGTTATAAAGATATTGATATTATAGATATAACTAAAATTATAAATGATGAAGTGCAATTTGGGGCCATGACACTCAAGTATGGAAATGATACTTTTGTCTTTTTTGAAGGAACAATTCCTAATATTAGTGGTTGGATTGAAAATTTTAGATTATCATATGATGCTTTACCTAAAACTAATCAAATGGCTATTTTATATTTAAAAGAAAGATTAAGTAAGAGTAAATATTTATATGTAGGTGGACATTCTAAAGGTGGTAATATGGCTTTAGTAAGTGCCTTATATAATAATCCTGATAAGATTATTAAAGTTTATAATTTTGATGGACCTGGATTAAGAAAAGAACAAATAGACTCTAAAGAATATCAAGTGTTAAAAAATAGAATAATTAATTTTGTTCCGGAAACATCTCTTGTGGGGATGATACTTAATAATGATAATTATTTTGTAGTCAAAACAGGTTCTAATAAAGTAAGTTCTCATAATTTATATACATGGGAAGTATTTGGTAGATTTATTGAAACGGGCACATTATCTAAATCCAGTATTAAGTTTCATAATGAAATTGAGATGATTATAAATAATAATTCTAAAGAAGATTTAAAAAATATAGTAGATAAGCTTGCTTATTTATTAAATATGAAAAATATAACGAAGATAGATGATATTAAACAAATTAATATTAGTGAGATACATCTTTATTTAAAGATGTTAAATCTCGTGATATTGTTGAAAAATTATTAAAGATAATGGAAAGGTAAATTATGAACTTTAAAGATATTCATGAAAGATATTATAATAATTATTTTTATCTTAATAATAACCGTAATAAAGTAGATGAAGAAAAAAAACATCAAGATTCATATAAAGCTTTTTTATGGATGTTAAAAAGAGCTGTTGAAAAAACTCCACTTACTATTAACTTTTTAAATAAAGTTGCTAATATTATAAATAATTCAGCGACATTTATAAGTAATAATCTACGTACAAGTGATAATATAACTCATTTAACTGATCTAGATGTTGATATTACAAAATCTGAAGATATTATTAAAGAATTAAATGAAGAATTAAATAGATATAATAATATGCCTAGTAATAATTTGGATGAACTTATAAAAAAAGATGCATATATAATGTATGAATTTGTTAGAATACATCCATATGAGGATGGTAATGGAAGATTATCATCATTTATTATGGTTACAGATTTTATATCACATGGTTATGAATTACCAATTATGAATGATTATAATGAATATATAGATTATTATCATAATAAAGATTTGGAAAGTTATTTAAGAGTTCTAGTAGATAGAAATAATAATTTAACTCGTAAGTAATTTACTTATAAATTTATCCGTGATAAAATATTATAGAAAGTAGGATTAATATGGGTAAGGAATTTATTTGGTTAATAGGTATTTTTTGTTACATTATTGCAATAGTATTAATTATTATAGTATTAAATTTATTGGATAGAAATGAAAAGAAAAAATATCGTACTATTCTAGATGAATTATTAAAATATAAAAATTTAATTATTAATGCTAATTTAATATCAGGATTAAATAAAGTAGAAGTATTAGCAACTAATGATGAAATAAGAGAACGATTAGAGTATTTTAAAAAGAAGTTTCAAGTAATTAAAGAAGATGATATAGGTAAGATTACTGATAGTTTATTAGAAGCTGAGGATTTGCTTAACAAAAAGAAATATAAAGAATTACAAAAGGAAATTGATGATATTGAATTATCAATATATTATGTAAAAACTAAAGCTGATTTTTTACTTAAAGAAATTGAAAGTATTACTAAGAGTGAAGAGAAGAATCGTGAAACAATTACTAAGCTTAAAAGTGCTTATCGAGATATATTAAAAACATATAATAGTAATAAATCATTATATGATGCTGCAAGAACTCCATTAGAGTTACAGTTTGAAAATGTAGATAAATTGTTTAAGGCTTTTGAAAGTTCAATGGAAAAGAATATGCTTGAAGAAGTATCGAAAATAGTAAAAGCAATTGATGATACAATTGGAAACTTAGAGTTAATTATAGAAGAAGCTCCTGAGATTATTATGTTAGGAAAAAGTGTTATTCCTAAAAAGATTGAAGATATTACATTAATTATGAAAAAAATGGTTAATGATGGTTATAATTTAGATTATTTAAATATTCCATATAATATAACAGAATCTAGTAAAAAGATAACTGATGTTTTAGAAAGATTGAATGTTTTAAATATTGAAGATTCTTTATTTATATTAAGAACAATGTCTGATTATTTTGATAGTATATATATTATGTTTGATAAAGAAAAAGTAGCACGTAAAGAATATAGTAATGGTATGCAAAATATGTTATTCAAGATTACTAAATTAACAAAGATTAATGATAAATTATTAAAAAAATTGAAAGATATTCGTTATAGTTATGAAATTGATAACAATGAAGAGAAGATGGTTTTTCAAATAAAAGAAGAACTAGCTAATATTCATGGACAATATGATGATTTATTAAATGATGGACGTAGTAAGAATTATTCATATACGCATTTGAATAAGGAATTAGAATTATTAAAAAGTAATGTAGTAAATGTTGAAGATAAATTAGAAACAACTTTAAAGATTTTTGGTAGTTTAAAGGAAGATGAGATACGTGCTCGTGATGAACTAACAGAAATAAAAGAATTATTAAATAATGCAAAATTAAAGATGAAAACATTTAAGTTACCAACTATTCCACGTAGATATTTTGTGGAATTATCTGAAGCAACTGAAGCAATAGGTAATATGGTTGAAGAGTTGGAAAAGACTCCAATTAATATTCAAGTATTAAATACAAGAGTAGATACTGCTAGAGATTTAGTTTTAAAGTTTTATAATACTACTAAGGAATTATTGAAGACTGCTTATATGGCTGAAGTTGCAATAGTTTATGGTAATCGTTATCGTAATATTAGTTTAGAAGTAGATAAGGGACTTGCTTTGGGAGAAAAGAATTTCTTTGAAGGAAAGTATAAAGAGTCTTTAGAAGGTAGTATTAATGCAATTAATATAATAGAACCGGGTATTTATAAAAAATTACTAGATGAATATGAGAGGTAGATAAAATGAAGAAAATAATGATTGATTTAGATGACACCATCTGTACAGGAGGGTATTTAAAATCTGTTAATGATTTTTTAAAAACAAATTATAAAGATACTGATATAAATCATTATTTTGTTGAAGATATAATGGATGATAAACAAAAAGAAGAATTTTTAGATTATTTTTATAAAAATGTTAATATATATGATAATGTATATTTAATACCTGATTCTTTAAAAGTTATTGAAGAATTAACAAAATACTATGATGTATATATAGTAACTGCTTTTTTAGATAAAAGAAGAGTTTTAGAAAGTAGTATAATGGCTAAGTATAAGTATTCATGGATTGTTGAAAATATGCCTTATATAGATCCTCAAAAAATAATTTTAACTAGTTCTAAGGAAATTGTTATGTGTGATATTAAAATAGATGATAAAGTAAGTAATTTAAGTGGTTATGGAACTACTAAGTTATTATTAACTCAACCACATAATAAAGATGTTTCTTTTGAAGAACTTGAAAAATTAAATATAAGAAGAGTACATGATTGGGGACAAATAAGAGATATATTAATAGGAGGAAGTATTGTATGATTTATTTAGATTATAGTGCCACAACACCAGTTTCTTATGAAGCTTTGGAGTCATATATTAGAGTTACTAAGGATTTTCCTGGTAATCCTAATTCTTTACATAGTCTAGGTGTTAAATCAAAAGCTTTACTTAACAGCGCTATAAAACAAATAAGTGAGATATTTAATATTTTAGAAAGTGAAATAACTTTTACAAGTGGTGCAACTGAATCTAATAATATGGCTTTAATAGGTGTATGTAAGGCTTATGAAAAAGTAGGTAAACATATTGTGGTATCTAAATTAGAACATCCTTCTATTTATAAAATATGTGATTATTTAGAAAAAGAAGGATTTGAAATAAGTTATGTTAATAATAATTCAGATGGATTGGTAGATTTTAATGATTTAAAAAATAAGATTAGACCTGATACAATATTGGTATCTATATGTGCAGTTAATAGTGAAGTTGGTATACGTAATCCTTTAAAAATGATAAGACAAATTATTCATAAGGAAAATCCTAATACTTTGTTATTTAGTGATATGACACAGGCTTTAGGTAAAGTATCTATTAATCTTCATGATGTTGATTTAGCTACGTTTTCTGGACATAAAATATATGGTCCTAAGGGTATTGGAATGTTATATGTTAATAGCTCAGTTAGAATAGAACCAATTATTCATGGCTCTGGTAAATCTAATATGTTAAAACCTGGCACACCAGCTCTTCCTTTAATAGTTTCTTTTGCTAAAGCTATAAGATTATGTACAATAGATATTGAAAAAAGAGAAAACTTTATAAAGAGATTAAATGATATGTTAATTAAAGAATTTTCTAAGTATGATGGTATCATTATTAATCATTCAAATATTTGTATTCCTCATATTTTAAATATTTCTTTAAAAAATATTAAATCTGAAACTTTTTTGCATGCATTAGAAGAATATGAAATATATGTAAGTACTTCGACAGCTTGTTCTTCAAATGCTTTATCACTTACTGTTATGGCTTTATATAATGATCAAAAAAGAGCGTCTAGTACTTTAAGAATAAGTTTATCTCATTTAACTACTACAGAAGAAATAAATAAATTTATTGCATGTTTTAAATTGGTTTATGATAAATTAAATTTATTAAATTAAGGTAAAAAAATATTCAAAATAATAATGGCTTTAAAGCCTTTTTTTTGTAGATTAAATATAGTATAATATCTTGGAATTGAGGGATATTTATGTATAGAAAAAGAATTATGTTAAAATATGCAGAGTTAAATACTAAAAAAGATAATATAAACATGTTTATTAAGAAACTAAAAGAAAATATTTTAGCAAAAGTTGATTGTGAAGTTACTTTTGATCATGGAAGAATGTTTATTGATACATTAAATTTTGATGAAACAATAAATAAATTAAAAAAGGTTTTTGGTATTCATGAAATTGTAATTGTTTATGAAGTTGATAAGGATTTAGAAACATTATCAAATAATATAATAGATATGGCTAAATCATGTAAATTTAAAACTTTTAAAGTAGAAACTAAAAGAAGTGATAAAAGTTATCCTTTAGAGAGTGTTCAAATTTCTAAAAAGCTTGGTGGTGTTATACTTTCTAATATAAATGATGTAAGTGTTGATGTTCATAATCCTGAAAAAGTTTTTTATGTTGAAATACGAAAAGAACATGCTTATATTTATCATGAGAAGATAAGTGGGTTAGGAGGATATCCAGTTGGAACATTAGGCAAAGGTTTATTAATGATTTCTGGTGGATTAGATAGTCCAGTTGCAGGATTTTTAGCAATGAAGAGAGGAATTAAACTTGAAGCTGTATATTTTGAAAGTCCTCCTCATACTAGTGTTGAAGCAAAAGAAAAAGTTAAAAAACTTTTAAGTATTATAAGTGAATATGGACTAGACATTAAACTACATGTAATTCCATTTACGAAGATTCAGGAAGAAATATTAAAAAATATTCCTCATGATTATTTGGTAACAATTATGCGTCGTATGATGTATCGTATATCAGAAAGTATTGCTAGACATAATAATGATTTAGCAATTATTAATGGAGAATCAATTGGTCAAGTAGCAAGTCAAACTCTTACTTCAATGAATGCGATAAATGAAGTTGTTAGTATTCCAGTCATTCGCCCTCTAGCGTGTTTTGATAAATTAGAAATAATTGATATAGCTGAGAAAATTGGAACTTATAATACAAGTATTCTTCCATATGAAGATTGTTGTACCATATTTGTTCCTACACATCCTGTTATTAATCCTGATAAAAATTTATGTAAAGAATATGAAGAGAAAATACCTTATGAAGAATTGATTAAAGATGCTTTAAAAAATCAAGAAATTATAAGTAATTTAAAAGAAGAAACATTTAAGGAATATTTATAATATGACAAGAGAAGAAAAGGAAAAGATAAAGTAAATATGGGTGAATCTTGGTCAGAAACGTGGATGAAAAATGGA
>CAZJQA010000029.1:0-9273 GCA_964548285.1 uncultured Muribaculaceae bacterium | reverse complement strand
AGTTCTACTTCCTTTTAATTGCATATTGTTTCCTTCTTTCTATTACAAACTTATTATATCACGTATATTTTGAAACACAAAGATTTTCAATATAATCAAAATAAAAAAAGTAAAAATAGTTACTTTATTTCATTTTTAAAAACATCAGTTAATTTTATCATTAATTCGCTATCTTTTACTTGTCTTAAATATAACTTATTATTCTCTTCCCTAGTTTCAAAGATACCAACTTTATTTGATATAATATTTTTATTATTATCTAATCCCATCATTAAATAATATGTTCTACCATCATAATTAGTAGCGTTTAAAATCATATATTCTTCATTATTTGCTAATGTAATAATACTGTTAATAATTTTCTTCACCCTCTAGCAAATCATTAAAACTTAAGTATTCTTCATTATCACTTATAGTTTCATTTGTACTTTTACTACTATCTTCATATGGAGTAACCTTAACAACTTCTAACCATTCATTATCATCAATATTATTATCTTTAATCATAAAAGATTCATCGGGTTCCAATTCTTCTGGTTCTTCCTTCATAATATTATTTGTTACTTCATCTTTAATAACATAATCATCTAAATTAACATATTCACGATTATCATCAACAGTATCTTCTATTACATCAACATTCATTCCAAAAAGAGATTCAACTTCGTTATATATTTGTTCAGGTGTTTCTTTATATTTTTTACGATTTAAAATATTTTGAACATCATCATTTAATCTCTTTAACTCTTCTTTATCTTTTTCTGTTTTTAATATATCTGTAACATTAGATTTCATAGCAATTTTCTTATTAATATCAGAAATCTCTTTATTTAAATACTCACTTCTATCTTTAAGTTTCTTTAAATCAACAGTTTCTTTATTTCTTGATTCAATAACTAAACTTTCTAAATCATTTTCAAAACTATATATAATACCTTCAATATTTTTATATTCTTCTTTCTTCTTTTTTAAAGCAGAAGATAAAGTAGCTTTTTTACGAGGAGACTTTAAATAATCATTTTCTTCTAAAACTCTTTCATATTCTTCAATATCACTTTTAAGAGTATCTCTTTTACTCTTAATATCTTTAATAATATTACTTAATTCTTCAACTTTAGATGTATCGATTTTTAATATTTCTTCTTGTAAACTTTGAATCTTCTTCTCATTACTCTTACGTTCTTTTTCTAAATATTTAATTCTACTTTCAAATATATTTTCATCATCACCATTATATGAACGATTTTCAATCGATGTTGCAAACTCATCACGCGCTGTTGTAGCCTTAGTAAGTAAATCGTCTAAATCTTTATAAGAAACATTCATAAATGGTTTATCACCAACAATAGTAACAATTTCTTTTAATTTATCTAAAGCAGATGTAATATCATCATCTAAATATAATTCCTTAACTTCATTAGCAATATAAGCAGGATCAGTAACAATCTCTAATTTACGTTTTTCTAACAATTCTAATTCATTATTTTTATTTTTTAATGTGTTTTCATCATCTTCACGAAGCTTCTCATCTATATATGCTTCTTTACTTCCTAAAGTTTCACATATCTCTTCAAGCTTATCTTTATCTTTAGATATCTTATTTTCTAACTCATTTCTTTTTTCACCTAAAACACTAAGTTTTTTAGTAATTTTTTCATAATTTGTATTATCTTTCTTTAAAGATTTTTCTAACTTATCAATATCATCTTCTGCTTCTTCAATTAATTTTTCATAAAAATTATAAGTTTCTTCTTCATTTGTAGAGGCACTTTTAATTTTTGAATTTAAAGATTCAAGATAACTTTTTGACATCTTAATTTCATCTTCAATAGATTCTATATCATTATGTAATTCTTCTTCTTTACCACTATAAGTTTCAATTTCATCTATTATATCATTTAAAGCATTATCAAAACGATTCAAACGATTCTCTAAACCAATCTTAATATTTTCATCGATAATTTTTTCATTCGCACGAAAATATTTTTCTTCATTCATACTCTTCTTTAAATTACGTATCTTTTTCTTTAAATCATCTATTTCTTTATCAAGTGATAATAATTCTTCATTTAATGATTCATAATTATTAGTTGTTCCAGACATTTCAACCAATAAATCAATCTTATCTATAATCTTATTCTTCATAAAAGATCAACCTCTCTTTTATCCTTTTATTCACTATCATAATTCTATCAAAAAAGATTATTAATGTAAACATTTTTTGCAAAAGAAAAAGAGACTACCAAGAGCCTCCACCTCCGCCTCCAGAGCCTCCTCCAGAGAAACCCCCTCCAGAGAAACCTCCACCTGAATAACTACTTCCACTTGATGATGGTGTACTTACCATTGATGCATTCGCGGTTGTTATTGTATCATTTAAAAAATGACTAAATCTATTATAAGTAAATGGATCATATCCACTATACCAATCTGGTGGTTCCACATTGATACTTTCAAATTTTTTAATCCACTTACTTGATACTCCTAAAACATATGTATATGGTAATATATCATAAAAGTATGATGGATTTTCCATAACCAATTCCTCTAATTTAGGCTTTTCAGCATGTAACAAGAAATTCTTAAATCCTTTTATTTTACCTAGCATTGTTGAACCATATTCAGTTCTTTTAGGCATTAATCTAATAAAAATCAATGATATTATCATACATACAATTAATATAATCATACTAAGAGAATAGAAACTATCAAGAGTTATTATTGTTGCTAACGGTGTAGCTGAGAAAAATGCAAGTGAATGAACTAATGTAAATAAACCCCAAGGAATCATAAACCCTAATGGTAAATCAGGAATAAACATTACTAAATAAAATGGTATATAAAATAATAATAATGCAACTATTCCCAACACTCCAGCAAATCCAGTATATGTATAAATTGGTATTGTAATTCCTAAAAAATTGTTAATGTAACCATTAATATTAAATAAATAATTTTTTTAATATTATCTTTTTCAAATACTTCAGCTTTATGTGAACTTTTATTAGTATTACTTATAATATTGTTAGTAATCTTATAAAATTTATTTTCTAAATCTTTTTTAGTTACCTCATCTTTTTTAGCAAATAAACCATTCATAAACTTTTCTTCATTTGCATCATTTCCATCATAATCTTTAAGTTTAATAATTTTAAATTTCTTTTTACCTTCTTCTTCAATTTTCAAATATCCCTTATTAGCTAAATATATCAATAAAGATGTAACATCATTAGATGAAACTTTTCCTTTATATAAAAAAGCTATTTCTAAACTATTTAAATTATTTGGAGGATAAAATTCTACTGTTTCCACAACTGTTCTATCTTTTCCATATTTATTCCAATAGTAATATGCTAAAAAAGCTGTAATAATTGGTAAGATATAAACGATATATTGATACCATGAATATGTCTTTTTATTATTAAAATACCCTTCAGGTAATTCTAAACGAATAGTTAAGGCATCACCTGGAGACATTTTATTATCAACATAACCAGTTATAACATTTCCTTCAACAGTATATTTTATATCATCAGATCCCCCACTACCATAACGACCAATAGAAAAACCTAATTTAGATTGATCAAATTCCTTAGGCATAGTTATCTTAAATTGTACATTATCTAAAGTTGTATCCCAACCTGTACCAATAATATTATAATATAGTTCATCATAATCTTTATTACCATCTTCACTTAGACTATAACGATATGATATTTGATAATTATTTAAACCTGTTAAAACTCTATCAGCATCCCCAATTTTAAGTTCATACTTATCTTCATCTATATCTAACGAATATGTTGCATTAACAGATATATCACTTATACGCGCAATATTATTAGAACTTGTTCCATCACTTCTAACAACTTTATTTATATAAGGTATATTTCTAAAAATACCATGCTTAGGAATTTTAAAATTAGCAGCAATCTTTTCTGTTATATCAAAAGTATTATTCTCCTCTACATTAATATCAATCATATAAGAATCAATTGTATAATCATATGCTAAAGATACTTTTGGATAAAGAAAAAATCCTAATATACTTATAAATAGGATATACAAAGATTTTTTCATAATAATTAGAACTCCACTTTTACATTTTCACGATTAGATGCATCAATTTCAAACATAGATTTAGCTTTGAAATTAAATATACCCGCTACTATATTATTTGGAAAAACTTCAACTAAATTATTAAAACTTCTAACAACTGCATTATAGTACTTACGTGAATTAGCAATATCTTCTTCAACATGAGATAATTCATTACTTAAATTAATAAAATTTGTATTAGCTTTTAAATCAGGATAATTTTCAGCAACAGCTAAAACTTTAGTAATTGCATTAGATAATTCTTTATTAGTTTTTATTTTATCCTCACTTGATAAGCTATCATATGATGCACTTCTTAATTTAACAATCTTTTCTAAAGATTCACTTTCATGTTTAGTATAACCTTTAACAGTCTCTACTAAATTTGGAATTAAATCCCATCTTTTCTTCAAGTAAACATCCATTGTTGAAAAAGCTTCTTTAACCATATTATTTTGTCTAACTATTTTATTGTATATAGTTAAAACAAATAAAGCTAACAAAACTACTATACCAATTATAACATATGGCAACATTTAAATACCTTCTTTCCATATTAATAATATCATATCAAATTATATTTAACAATTAATTTCATATGTTGTTCCATCTTTTGTATCTTTTAAGATGATACCTTTTTCTAATAATTCATTTCTAATCTTATCAGCTAATTCATAATTTTTATTAATTTTAGCTTCTCTTCTTTCATTTATCTTCTCTTCAATATATGACTTTAAATCATTGTCTATAGTATCTTTCTTTGTAAGATCAAGAGATAAAACATCATCAAAGTTTTTTATCAATTCATATTTAGTCTTATCATTTATATCAGCTTTTAAAACATCATATACAAGTGTTAAAGCATTAGAAGTATTTAAATCATCCGCTATTAAATCTTTAAATTGTTCATTATATTTATTAAATACTTCTTTATCAACATCACCATCAGTATTTAACATCTGCACTTTATTCTTTAATTTTAAATAACTTTTTTCAGCATTATCTAAAATATCATAACTAAACATTAATTGTTTACGATAATGACTAGTTAAACATAAATAACGGTAACTTAAAGGATTATATCCTTTTTCTATTAAAGTAGAAACAGTTAATATATTTCCTTTACTCTTACTCATCTTAGTCCCCAAAACATTTAAATGCTCACCATGAACCCAATAATTACACCATTTATGTCCAAGATATGATTCACTTTGCGCTATTTCATTTGTATGATGTGGAAAAATATTATCTACACCTCCACAGTGAATATCAAGATATTCACCTAGATTTTTTATAGATATACCTGAACATTCAATATGCCAACCAGGATAACCAACACCCCAAGGACTATTCCATTTTAATTCTTGATCATTAAATTTAGATTTTGTAAACCATAAAACGAAATCAGCTTGGTTACGTTTATTACTATCTTCATCAACACCATCACGTACACCTACAACCATTTCATCAATTTTATGATTAGTTAACTTATAATAATCATCTAATTTTGAAGTATCAAAATATATATTACCACCATTTTGATAAGCATAACCATCTTCCAATAATTTACTTATAATTTTAAAATACATCTCAATATTTTGTGTAGCAGGTGATACTATATCCGGCCATTTATTATTAAGAGTTAAAAAATCTTTTTTAAATGCTTCAGTATAAAACTTAGCAATCTCTAATACTGATTTATGCTCTTTAATTGATTCACGAACCATTTTATCTTCTCCTGAATCAGAATCACTAGTCAAGTGACCAACATCAGTAATATTCATACATCGTGTTACATCATACCCCAAATATCTAAGTGTTTTTTCAAAGATATCTTCAAATATATATGTTCGAAGATTTCCAATGTGTGCATAGTTATAAACAGTTGGCCCACATGTATACATTTTAACTTTATTTCCATCATAAGGAATAAAGTCTTCAACTTTATGAGACAATGTATTAAAAATTCTCATGTTCTTCACTTCCTTTAAAATATTATATTACAAATAAATAAAAAAAAATAGTCCTTCACATTGGAAAAACTATCAATTACTTTATACTTTGACTATAAAGATTTAATGTAAAATACTTGTGCACTTATTCTTTTACATCAAAATATTATCACAAATATTCTATTATAGCAACATTCTTTGCCAATTTTTCAATTAAATCTTCACGATCATATTTATTAAAAATATTTACAAAAGTACTATGATCAGCCATAAATAATTCATAATATGCATTAAAGATTTCTTTCAAATTAGTTACACCAAGATTCTTTAAATAATCTAGATTAGCATCTACTAACTTACTCATTTTATTTAAAGCATTAATCATTTCTTCAGGAACTTTATCAACAAAATCATTTATTTCATCAGTTGGATATCCATATTTTTCGAGGAACACCATTACATACCCCTCCCTTGTTTATTTTCTTTTTTTTGTGCTAACATTCTATCACGAGATTCTTTATATGTCTTACCATTATTAACTTCATCAAGTATATCATAAACAACATCATCACCAAGAATTGCACGATCAATACTTGCTAATATTCTTTGTACTTGTGTTATTTTAAGCATCTCTTTTTTTGTTTCTTCAGTCATATTATTCACCTCCTAATATGCCATTAGTGGTACATCTTTTGGATCCATACCATTTCCTTGTAATAAAGATATAGCATTTTTTAATTCATCATAATTATATTTAACTAATATACTAGGATTTAAATAAATATCTAAACTTTCTTTTCCAATACTAAGTAATAATTCAATTTTACTTTGTAATTCTTTATCATACATCATAGAAACATGGTTAATAAATACATCTAAATCTATACCATTATCATTCATAAAATTAATATTACTTTCAACTGTTTCTTTATCAAAGTTTGCAATTAGAGAATCAATTTCTTCGGAAGTAAAATCTAAATAATCAATACCGTTTTCTTCTAAAACATCAAGAACAACATTTTTAATATCTTTTGATGCATCTACATAAACATCATTATCTTCTTCATAATCATTTATAAATGCATCATCAATAGTTTTTTCTTCATCTATATTACTTGATAATACCTCATCATCAACAATCGTTTTAGCTTCTTGAATTACTTCAGAAATACTTTTACCACTTTTTTCTTTAGCTTTAACTCTTTCATCATAAGCATACAAAGCATCTTCAGGGAACATTAAAATTTTAGCTGTCTCTCTTTGTTCTTCTTCATTAAATCCGAACTCACTAAGTAAAGAAGTAATAGAATCTCTTGTAACATTCATACGACCAGATAAAGATAATTCAAAATATTCATTTAATTTTTCTTGATTTGATAAAGCTGTATCTTTTCTAATTCCAAGTTCTTCAATAGTTGTAATTGCTTTATTCATTTCATCTTCAACTTTAATTAGTTCATCTTCAGCCTTTTTAGTATCAAACTCAACAGTTTCAATAGTTTTAGGTAAATTTCTTTCTAACTTATCTAAAATATCTTGAGGATTAAAATCAATATGTAATCTATCTAAAACTGTATCATAATCATGACTATTAATTCCTTTTAAAACATCTTTAAATTTTTCTCCTTCATCTACTAACTTCTCTTTTAATTCTTTTAAATTTTGTATATTAGTTTGTAGATTCTTCTTTTCTTCTGTTGTTCTATTTCTAGTTTCTTCAGCTTTTTGTTTTTCACGGTTCATTTCTTTTAATATTTCACTATCTGAACCTCGCAAATTATATAACTTATCAAGTAATCCCTCAGTATTTATTGTCATCCTCCGTCAACCTCTCTATTCTATTTCAATTATAACAAAGATAAAAATAAATGTAAAGATATAAATTAAGTTTAAGATTTTCACAATTCTTTCTTTAAATAAAGGCATTCTCGGCGAAAATTTTCTAAAATATCCCTCTCTTCATTTAAATATCTGCACACTTCTTTTAATTTATTTTGATAAGCATCATATTCCATATCTGAACCATGTTTTAAATAAAATTTTTCCATCATTAAGATATTATAATTATCACCAAATCTTCTAATAGGGCTAGACGAATGAGAATAAATATCTAAACCCAACCCATCATGACCACAACATATAGTATCATAATAACTATTTGGATACTTTTGTTTTAATACCTTTAATTCATTTTCATAAAACTTTGTGTTATATCTCTTCTTATGTAATATTTCTATATAATTATCACATTCTTCTTTATATATTGGATTTAAACTATGATTACGATAAATAAAAGGAATATTATTCTTAGACGCTATTAAAGCAATATAATGATTATATATAAGCATTAATTTTTCAATCATCTTTTCTGCTTTACTAGTTCCAATTATATTTGTTTTAGATATATTTGCACTTGTTCTATTAACATAAGCATAAACTGTATTAATATTATAAAAACTATTAAAGAAAGGTTCCAATTCATTTATATTATTTAATGTATCTAAGTAACTACCATTAATATTTTGTTTTTGTAATAACTCATTACATTTATTATATTTATCATTTTTAGCTACATATACATTTTCACATTTTAGTTCATGACTAATTATATTCATATTATTATCTATATTAAGATATAAACTTAAAACATAGGCAACTTTACCTTCATTTAAACTAAACAAATCTTCCGATAGATTTTTAGGATACATAGGTATAGAAAAATCACCATAATATATTGAAGTTGAACGATGATAAGCTTCTTTAAATAATGGACTTCTTTCTGTTATATATTTAAAAGGATTTGTAATATGAATTCCTAAACGATAATAATCATCAATTTTTTCACAAGAAAAACCATCATCTAATTCTTTCGAACCTTCACCATCTATAGTATATATTTTTTTATATGACTTTTCCTTATTTAACTTTGCATTATAATATATTTCATTACTTTCTAATTGAAGAGCAATATTAAAATCTTTATGAATCATATATTTATATAATAATTCATTAAAAGTTTCTCCTTTAACAAACTTTTTCTTATGATTAATCTCATTATATATTTGATGTTTAAAATATTCTTTCCATTTCATAATAAAATAGTAATAACGCTCACTATCTATATCATTATTAAACTCGCAATTAGTTTTAAATAAAGAATCAAAACAACGATACTCACGTATAGTTAAACAAGAATGTTTATTAGAAAATAATAAATTTAGTA
>CAZJQA010000028.1:0-9495 GCA_964548285.1 uncultured Muribaculaceae bacterium | reverse complement strand
TTATTTTCAATAAGCAATATTTTTTGTTATTTATAATTTTGTTAATAACTTTTATTATAATTTTTTTATTTTTGATTAAAATTTAATATCTATAAACATTTTATTAACAATTTATTAACTATTTTTTTCCTTTATTTATCGAATTTTTAAAAGTTATTCACAAATTGTGGATAACTTTTATTAACATATTAACAAATTAACATAATATGTTAATAACGCATTGTTGATAATGTTGATAAGTCTAGAATTTCTTTTAAATCCAATTAAAACTGTGTTGATAAATTGTTGATAACTATATTTTTTAATTTTTTTGATTTTTATACTTTAAAAGTTATGTAAATGATAGTACAATATATCATGTGAAATGCAAGCGGGGTGGTTTAATGGGTAGTAACGAAGAATTATTAAATTTAGTCTTAGATGAAATAAAGCCTGAGGTTAACTCTGCTTCTTTTTATGCTTGGTTTAACGATCTTAGTATATTAAAGATTGATGATAATAAAGTATATATAAGAGTTCCAATGGAAATACATAAAAAAATATTATCCACAAACTACTTTAATTTAATTGATGATGCCTTTTACAAAGTAACAAATCACAATTATGAATTTGAATTTATTTTAAAAGATGAAATTAATGAGCAGGTTGAAGATAAGATTAATGATAACATTCCTTTTTATAAAGAAAATCAATTAAAAGTCGATAAAAATGAATCAATTGAAGATGAAGATGAAGTTGATTTTGAAAATAATCTAATACCTTCATTGAATTTTAATAATTTTGTTGTTGGAGATTCAAATAGATTAGCTAAAACTGCAGCTATGATTGTTGCTGAACAACCAGGAAAAGTTCATAACCCGTTATTTATATATGGAAAAAGTGGGCTTGGTAAAACTCATTTAATGCACGCTATTGGTAATTATATAGTAGAACATTCTAAGAAAAAAGTATTGTATACAACTAGTGAAATGTTTAAAGATGACTATATAAGAATTGTAAATGGTGAAGGTAAGAATAACGTTAAAGATGCTTCAAATTTCAAGAAAAAATATAGAGATATTGACGTTCTTATTATTGATGATATTCAATATTTAGTTGGTGCTGAAAAAACACAACAGGAATTTTTCCATACTTTTAATGCTTTACATCAAGCAAATAAACAAATTATTATAAGTTCTGATAGAAGTCCAGATGATTTAAAATTATTAGAAGAAAGACTTAGAAGTAGATTTATGTGGGGTTTACCTGTTGATATTTATCCTCCAGATTATGAATTAAGATGTAAAATTATTAAATCAAAAATTAAAAATATGGCTTTTAGTACTATGATTGATGATAATGTTATTGAATATATCGCTAATAGTTGTCAAAATGATGTTAGATTTTTAGAAGGAGCCTTAAATAGATTAATGACATATACTGCTATGATAGTTCCTCCAAAAATAGATTTAAATTTTGCAATTGAAGCTCTTGGAGATTATGTAAATCATAATATTTATAATAATAATAGTATAGAAGGTATCCAAAAGGCTGTTGCAGATTATTATAAAATAACGGTAGAAGATTTAAAAGGTAAAAAAAGAAGTAGTAAAATAGCTATACCACGTATGATTGGAATGTATTTATCACGTAATTTAACAGATGAGAAATTTGATAGAATAGGTTTGGAATTTGGTGGAAGAGATCATTCGACAGTTATACATGCTTGCGACAAAATTGAAAGTGATATTTCTAAGAATGAGAGGCTAAAAAATGAAGTAAAAGATATAGAAAATATGTTGTAATGTTGATAACTTATTAAATTGTTGATAATTATCAACAAAAAAATATATTAAATTTTACTTTAAATAAAGGAAATTTAAAAGTTATCCACTTATCCACAGTAATAATATTAATAATATATATAATATAAATAAAAGAAAGAGGTAAAAAAAATGAAATTTGCAATTAATAAAAATGTTTTATTAGAAAATTTAAATAATGTAGTAAGGGGAATCAGTACAAAGAATGTAATTCCTATATTGAATGGAATAAAATTTGAATTAACAAATGATGGTTTAACTTTAATGGCAAGTGATAGTGAACTAACTATTGAAACTTTTATATCTAAAGATGATATCTTAGAGATAAATAATACTGGTACAATTATTATTAGCAGTAAATATATTTTAGATATAATTCGTAAAATGCCAAGTGAAGTTATAAACTTTGAAATGCAAGATAGTTTAAAAATAAGAATTTATTCAGATTTTAATCAATATGATTTAAATGCTTTGGATCCTAATGATTATCCAAGTATAAAGTTAATAAGTCATAAAGATCCTATTGTCATTAAGGCTTCAATTTTAAAGGAATTGATTAATCAAACATCTTTTGCTATATCAACTCAAGAATTAAGACCTATACTTACAGGTTTAAATATTAAGATTAATGGGGATTATTTAGAATGTATAGCTACTGATTCTTATCGTTTAGCTAAAAAAAATATTAAACTTGATAGTCCAACTTTATTAAATGTTGATATTGTTATACCTGGAAAAAATGTTACAGAACTTGAACATATTTTAGATGATGATAGTGATGTACTTATGAATGTATTTAATAATAGAGTTTTGTTTGAATATAAAAATATAAAATTTCAAACTAATATTTTATCTGGTAATTATCCTAATACAAGTAATTTAATTCCAAATGAGTTTGAAATAATTATTCAAACAAATAAAGAAGCTTTTATTGGTGCAGTTGATAGAGCAGCGTTATTAACATTAGGAAAAGAAAAAAATATTATCAAAATGAATGTTGATAAGCAAGAAATGATTATTAGATCTTCTGCTTCTGAAATAGGAAAAGCTGAGGAAAAAATAAATATAGAAACTTCACCAAATGCTAGCATCGATATTTCTTTTAGTGCAAGATATATGATTGAAGCATTAAAAACAATTAAAGATGATGATATATTAATATTATTAAATAATGATGTTAAACCAATTGTTATTAAATCTTTAAAAGATGAATCTTTAATTCAATTGATTTTACCAATTAAAACTTATTAGATAACAAAATATGTTATCTTTTTTTATTTATTACATTATTCGACAACATTTTTAATTTTTATATGATATTGTACTATTAATTTTATATTTTTAAGGGGGAATAATTATGTATGAATATGAAATTAATGAAAACACTTTATTTTTACTTCCTATGGATGAAAATAGAACAATGGTTTATGAAAAAGAAAGAAGTTTTTTGGTTCTAAATAAAGCTATAAAAATTATTTCTGATAGTGCTTTATTTTATGGAAGTTCTTTAGATGGAAGAAAAATTTCATCTTCGAAAATGTTGGGAAGTTCTTATAAAGTTCCTATTGTAATAAGTGAAAATGATGAAATAATAGTTTTTCCTACATCTTCTTATCGTTATAATTTATCAACTTGGATTTGTTTTAATAATGTATATGGATATCATAAAGATGGTAATCAGACTTTAGTTTCATTTGCTGGAAATAATGAGTATAAAATTAATGTTTCTTATAATATTTTTGATAATCAATTTTTAAGATCAGTTAAATTGTTATTAATCTATAGAAATAGGAAGAAAAAATGGTAAAAATACTTTTTAAATAGTCTTAAATGTGTTATAATTTTAATAGGTATAGGAGTATTAGTATACCTATTATTTTTCTATAAATAAAAATTAAGGGGCAATTTTATGATTTTAACAAATTTAAAACTATTAAATTTTAGAAATTATCAAAATTTATATTTGGAATTTCATCCAAAACTTAATATTTTTTATGGAAAAAATGGTTCTGGAAAAACAAATTTAGTAGAAGCTATTTATGTTTTGGGACTTACTAGAAGTTTTAGATTGTCTAATGACAAGCTTTTGATTTTAAATAATGCAACCATTGCAAAAGTAGAAGGGAATATTTATGACCGTTACGATACTAATTATCGTATTATAATTGGTAATGATGGGAAAAAAGTAAAAATTAATAATAATAAAGTTAATAAGCTAAGTGATTATATATCTAAAATTAATATAATATTATTTAATCCTGATGATAAAAAATTTATTAAGGATACTCCTAGTATAAGAAGAAGAAGTTTAAATATTGATATTTCAGAAATAAATATTTCTTATTTAAAATATTTGGGGGTATATAATAAATTATTAAAACAAAGAAATGCTTATTTGAAACAAATGTTAATAAATCATAATAAAGATTCTAGTTTTTTAGATATATTAACAGATAAAATTATTAAACTTGGTCTTAAAATTTATAATATTAGAAAAGATTTTATAAGTCAGATTAATAGTTTTATAGGAGAGTATTATAAGAAAATTACTTTTAATGAAGGATTAAAGATTGAGTATGTTTCTGATTATAATAATAAAAATGAAGAAGAAATATTAGAAATGTATAGGAATAGTTTAAATAAGGATTTAACTTTTGGTAAGACTAGATGTGGAATACATGTCGATGATTTAAAATTCACTTTAAATGGTCTAGATTTAAAAGATTATGGGAGTGAAGGAGAACAAAAAAATGCGATTATAGCTTATAAGTTTAGTGAAATTCAGATTTTTAAAGAAATTACAGGAAGTTATCCAATTCTAATTCTAGATGATTTATTTAGTGAAATTGATAAAGAAAAGATTTTAAATATCTTTAATTTATTAAATGATAAGGTTCAAACGTTTATAACTACAACTGAGATAGATAAATATACTAATTTAGAAAAGAATTCTTGTAAATTATATGAAATTTGTTCTGGTGGTGTAGTAAAGGAGAGTTTTTATGAATGATAAAGTAGAACATTATAATGATAGTGATATTCAAGTTCTAGAGGGTCTTGAAGCGGTTAGAAAAAGACCTGGTATGTATATAGGTAATACAAATGAAAATGGTCTTCATCATTTGGTTTGGGAAATTGTTGATAACGCCGTAGATGAAGCTTTAGCTGGATATTGTGATGATATTGAAGTTGAAGTAGGTAAAGGTAATGTTATAACAGTTAAAGATGATGGTAGAGGTATGCCTACTGGTATTAATAGTAAAACAGGATTATCGACTATTGAAACAATTTTTACTGTATTACATGCAGGAGGAAAATTTGGTGGTGGAGGATATAAAGTATCCGGTGGTTTACATGGTGTTGGTGCATCCGTAGTTAATGCCTTGTCAGATTTTTTAGAAGTTAGAGTTTATCGTGATGGTAAGGTTTATTTTCAAAGATTTGAAAATGGTGGTCATGCTGTTGAACCATTAAAAATTATAGATGAATGTAGTAAAGATAGAACAGGTACAACTGTTACATTCCATCCTGATCCTAAGTGTTTTGAGACTACTATTTTTAAATATGATATTTTATATAAAAGATTACAAGAAATGGCCTTTTTAAATAAAGGTATAAGAATAACATTAATTGATCATCGTGAAGATGAAAAGAAAGATGTATTTCATTATAATGGTGGAATAATTGAATATGTACAAATGTTAAATAAATCAAAAAATCCATTATTTCCTCAGATTGTATATGTAGAAGGAAAAGAAAATGATATTATTGTTGAAGTTGCAATGCAATATAATGATTCTTATAATTCTCAAATATATTCATTTACAAATAATATTCATACAACTGAGGGAGGAACACATGAAGAAGGAGTAAAACAAGCATTAACTAGGGTTATTAACAATTATGCTAAAAATGCTAAATTATTAAAAGAAAATGACGATTCATTAACTGGGGAAGATGTTAGAGAAGGATTGGTATTAATAGTATCATGTAAACATCCAAATCCTCAATTTGAAGGTCAAACAAAAACTAAATTAGGTAATAGTGAAGTTCGTAAGATTGCAAGCGATGTTTTTGGAAATGGATTTGAAAGATTTTTAATGGAAAATCCAGATGTTGGAAAAATTATTGTTGAAAAATGTATGACAGCATCAAGAGCTAGAATTGCAGCGAAAAAGGCAAGAGAATTAACAAGAAGAAAAGGAGATTTAGATATTACTAATTTTTATGGTAAATTATCTGATTGTAAGAGTAAAGATCCAAAAGAATGTGAAATTTTCTTAGTCGAGGGTGATTCAGCAGGTGGATCAGCTAAAAAAGGCAGAAATAGTATGACTCAAGCAATATTACCTTTACGTGGAAAAATATTAAACGTTGAAAAAGCAAGATTAGATAGAGCTTTATCAAATGAGGAAATTAGAACAATAATTACCGCATTTGGAACAGGTATTGGTGATGAATTTGATTTATCAAAGTTGCGTTATGATAAAATTATTATAATGACTGATGCTGATGTTGATGGAGCACATATTCGAGTATTATTATTAACTTTATTTTATCGTTTCTTTAAACCTATTGTTGAAGCAGGTCATGTTTATGCTGCTCAACCACCTTTATTTAGTATTAAACATGGAAAAACGACAAAATATGTTCTAACTGAAGAAGAAAAGAATGAATATATTTCATCATTAGCTCCTAATACAAAATATATTATAGGTCGTATGAAAGGTTTAGGTGAAATGGATCCGCCTGAATTATATGATACAACAATGGATATCGAAAAACGTGTATTAAGACAAATTACAGTAGAAGATACAATTGCAGCAGATCAAATTTTCTCAACTTTAATGGGCGAAGATGTAGAACCTAGAAGAAAATTTATAGAAGATAATGCTCAATATGCTGATTTAGATATTTAGGAGGTTTATTATGGATAAATTAGAACAAAATAATATTGTAGAAGAAGTTAGTAAATCATTTGTTGACTATTCTGTAAGTGTAATTACACAAAGAGCATTACCAGATTTAAGAGATGGATTAAAGCCAGTTCATAGAAGAATATTATTTTCTATGCAACAAGCTGGATATACTTCTGCAGTTCAACATAAAAAATGTGCACGTATTGTTGGTGACGTTATGGGTAAATTTCATCCACATGGTGATTCATCTATTTATGAAGCATTAGTAAGAATGGCACAAGATTTTAGTTATCGTTATCCACTTATAGATGGACATGGAAACTTTGGTAATATGGATGGCGATGGAGCAGCTGCTATGCGTTATACAGAAGCTCGTTTAGCTAAGATTTCATCTGAATTGTTAAGAGATATAAACAAAGATACAGTAGATATGATTCCTAACTTTGATGAACTAGAAAATGAACCTGTTGTTTTGCCTAGTAGGTTTCCTAATATTTTAGTTAATGGTACAATGGGTATAGCTGTAGGTATGGCTACAAATATTCCACCACATAATCTTGGAGAAGTAATTGATGGATGTGTTGCATATATTGATGATCATATGATTGATACAGAGGGTCTAATGAAATATATAAAAGGACCTGACTTTCCAACAGGTGCTATTATATTAGGTAATAGTGGAATAAAGAAAGCATATGAAACAGGAAGAGGAACTATTACTGTTAGAAGTAAGGCAAATATAGTTGAAAAGAATGGAAAATATCAAATAATTTTTGATGAAGTACCATATGGAGTTAATACCTTAGAATTAAAGAATAAAGTTGCTGAATTAGTACATAATAAAGTTTTAGAAGGTATTTCTGATTATCATTCAGATTTAAAGGATGGTATTAAAATTACTATTACTTTAAAGAGAGATGCAAATCCACAAGTAGTATTAAATAATTTGTATAAACATACAATGTTTCAAACAACTTATGGAATTATTCTTTTAATGATAGATCAGGGCGTTCCAAGAACATTAGGATTAAAAGATATTATAAGTAAATATATAGATTTTCAAAAAGAAGTTATTATTAGACGTACAAAGTATGATCTTAATAAAGCTGAAGAAAGAGTTCATATTTTAGAAGGTATTAAGATTGCTATAGATAATATTGATGAAGTTATAAAAATTATTAAAGAGAGTAAAACAGATATAGTAGCAAAAGAAAAGTTAACAACTAGATTTGGTTTAACAGAAATTCAATGTAATAATATTCTAGAAATGAAATTACGTCGTTTAACTGGAATGGAAAAAGATAAAGTTGAGGCAGAATTAAATGAATTATTAGAAAAAATTGCTGAGTATAAATCAATTTTAGCTAGTGAAGAGAGAGTATTAAATATAATTAAACAAGAATTATTAGAAATTAAAGAAAAATATGCAGATGAACGTAGAACACATATTGACATGACAGCAATTGAATATATTGAAGATGAATCTTTAATTCCTGAAGAAAATATTATGGTAACTTTAACTAATAATGGTTACATTAAAAGATGTGCTGTAGATGTATTTAAGACGCAAAATAGAGGCGGAGTAGGTGTTAAAGGTATGTCTACTAATGAAGAAGATTTTGTGTCTAATATAATCAATTTATCAACTCATGATTACATATTATTCTTCTCAAATAGAGGAAAAGTTTATAGAATGAAAGGTTATGAAATTCCTGAATTTAGCAGACAGTCAAAGGGAATTCCAGTTATTAACTTGTTACAAATTGAAAAAGATGAAAAAATTAATTCTTTAATTAAGATTTCAAAAGATGAACAAAATAATTATTTAATTTTTGCAACAAGAAATGGTATTGTTAAAAAAACACCAATTTCCGAATTTGAAAATATTAGGAATAATGGTAAAATTGCCATAACTTTAAGAGATGATGATGAATTAATAGATGTTAAGGTAAGTAATGGAACTAATCTAATACTATTAGCATCAACATCAGGAAGAATGGTTAAGTTTAATGAAGAAAATTTAAGAACGATGGGTAGAACTGCATCAGGTGTTCGCGGTATTAATTTAGATGGTGCAAGCTGCGTTGGTATGGAAGTTGTAACTAATAAAGATAAATTATTAATAGTAACTGAAAATGGTTATGGAAAACAAACGTTAGTTGAAGAATTTAGAGAAACTAGTCGAGGAAGTAAAGGAGTTAAAGCTTTAAATATTACTGAAAAAAATGGTAAAATTGTTTCGTTTAAACTTGTTTACGAAAATTCGGATGTTATTATAATAACAGTTACAGGAATGATAATTCGATTACCAATATCGCAAGTATCAACTTTAGGTAGAGTTACACAAGGTGTTAGATTGATTAATTTGAAACAAGGACAAAGTGTTTCAAGTGTAAGTATTGTTGATCATTTAGATGAACAACAAACAGATAATTTTAATGAAGAATCTAAGTAGTTAGATTCTTTTTTTGTATTAAATATCGAACAAATGTATGTATTACTATTATGGCTTAAAAATTAGATAAGGAATTCAATGTTCCACGTGGAACATTGCTAACATATTTTGTAACTGATTTTTTCAATTAATTAGTTTTATTGTTTAATATTTATTAAACAAACTTTTTTGTTTATTTTTTTAATGAATGTTCCACGTGGAACATTGTTTATAATTTTATAATATTAAATATAGATTTAATTTTTTGTTAATTATTATTTGTTATATTTTTTAATAATTTTGATTTATGTTTCACGTGAAACCTGTTAACATTTTTTAT
>CAZJQA010000027.1:0-9983 GCA_964548285.1 uncultured Muribaculaceae bacterium | reverse complement strand
AGCCAAAGAGTGATTTGGTGATTGACACATTAAATGATGAATTTATAATTAGGCTGGCTTAGCCTTTTTTTCTTGATTTTCATATAAACATTTCGTATAATATAACAAGTGATTGGGAGGAAAATTATGGCAAAAAATGAAGAAACAATTAAAATTAAAATAGATGGAGAAAGATGGGAAAAAGCTTTAGATAATTCTTTTAAAAAAGCTCAAGCAACTGTAAGTGTTGATGGTTTTAGAAAAGGTCATGTACCTAAAGATGTTTTCTTGAAAAAATATGGTTTAGAATCATTATTTGAAGAAGCTGTACATGATTGTATTGATGAAGCATATCAAAGTGGATTAAAGAAGAGTAAAATTAAACCAGTTATTGAACCAGGTTTAAATATTTCTGAAATCAATAAAGATGGTGTTACATTTGAAATTAAGATTACTGGAAAACCTGAAGTAACTTTAGGAGAATATAAAAATCTTAAAATTAAGATGGATAAAGTAGAAGTTACTCAAAAAGAAATTGATGAACGTATTAAAGAATTACGTGATAAATATGCTGAAATAAAGATTAAAGATGATGATACAGTTGCAAATGGTGATATCGCTATTATTGATTTTGATGGTGTTGTTGATGGTAAAAAATTAGATGGTGGATCTGCTAAAAATTATGAATTAGAAATTGGTTCTCATTCATTTATTCCAGGTTTTGAAGAAGCATTAATTGGAATGAAGAGTGAAACTACTAAAGATATTAATTTAAAATTCCCTGAAAATTATGTTAAAGATTTAGCTGGTAAAGATGTAACATTTACAGTTACAGTTCATGAAATTAAAGAAAGAGTTTTACCAAAATTAGATAAAGATTTTTTTGAAGATTTAGGAATGGAAAATGTAACTAATAAAGAAGAATTAGAAAAAGAAACTAAAAAAGTTCTTGAAGATGAAAAGAAAAATAATGCTGAAGATAAAAAGTTAGATGAAATCATGAACAAGGCTACTTTAAATCTTAAAGTTGAAATACCTGATGAAATATTACATGATGAAATACATCGTTTAATGCATAATATGGAACATGAATTATCTCATAATAATATGACATTAGATCAATATTTAAAGATGTTAAATATAACTGAGGAAGATTTACATAAACAACTTGAACCAGAAGCTACTTCTAGAATTAAGAGCCGTTATTTACTTGAAGGCGTTGCAGAAAAAGAAAATATTACAGTTACTAAAGAAGAAGTAGATAAAGATATTGAAGAAATGAGTAAGAATTATGGAATCTCTAAAGAAGATTTAATTAACTCATATGGTGGACGTGAAGTTCTTGAATATGATTCAAAAATGCGTAAAACTTTAAATTTCTTAAAAGATAATAATTAATAAGTTGCATTTTTGTTAAATTTATAGTAAAGTATTAACGAAAGAAGTTTTAACTCGGTTATACGTTCTTCCGAATATAACTTGGTTTTAACGGATTATTTAGATTAGGAGGATTAATATGGCAATTGAAAAAGCACGTAAAGAAGAAATTATTAAGTCATTTCAAAAAGACAAAAATGATGTAGGTAGTACAGAAGTTCAAATAGCATTATTAACAGAAGATATTAACAACTTAACTGAACATTTTAAAGTACATATTCATGACTATCATTCTAAACGTGGTTTAGATAAGAAAGTTGGACGTCGTAAGAAGTTACTTAATTATTTAAAAGAAAACGATGTAGTTTCATATCGTGAATTAATTAAAAAGTTAAATTTAAGAAAATAGGCACTTACTTTTTTAAGTGTCTTTTATTTTTGAAGAAAGGTATTATATGAAAAAAGAATTTAGTTTAGATTTTTATGGGAGAAATATTACAGTTGAAATAGGCGCTCTTGCTAAACAAGCTAATGGAGCGTGTTTAGTTAGATATGGTGATACTGTTGTTTTATCTGCTTCTGTTATGGGTAAAACACCTATTACTCAAGATTTTTTTCCTTTACAAGTTTTATATCAAGAAAAATTGTATTCTGTAGGAAAAATTCCTGGTGGATTTATTAAAAGAGAAGGAAAGCCAACTGATGAAGCAACACTTGCTGCAAGATTAATTGATAGACCTTTAAGACCAATGTTTGATGAGAATCTTCGTAATGAAATACAAGTTGTTAATACAGTTTTATCAGTAGATCAAAATAATAGTCCAATTATGAGTGCTTTACTTGGTTCTTCTTTATCACTTGGTATATCTGAAATTCCATTTGATGGACCAATTGCTGGTGTTGTAGTTGGAAAAATTGGAAAAGATTACCTTATTAACCCAACTGTTGAAGAATTAGAACAATCTGAAATTAATTTAACTGTTGCTGGTTCTAAAGATGCGATTTGTATGGTAGAAGCTGGTGCTAAAGAAGTTAGTGATTCTGATATGCTTGAAGCAATATTATATGGTCATGAAGCAATTAAAGTATTATGTGAATTTGAAAGTAAGATTATTAAGGAAGTTGGTAAAGAAAAAATTGAATTACCAAAAGCTACTTTAGATGAAGAATTACTTTTAGAAGTTACTAATTATGCTTATGATGATATTGTCGAAGCTATTCAAATTAAAGATAAACTTACTAGTGCTTCGCGTGTTGAAGAAATAAAAGAAAATACTATTAATTATTTTACAGAAAAATATCCAGATGATGAAAGATTAGCTGAACTTCCTAAGATGTTATTTAATCTTGAAAGTGATGCTGTTAGAAGTTTAATAAATGATTATGGTAAAAGACCAGATGGAAGAAAAATGGATGAAATTCGTCCACTTGATTGTTATGTTGATATTTTACCACGTACACATGGTTCTGCTGTATTTACAAGAGGACAAACACAAAGTTTAGCAACTACAACTTTAGGCCCTATATCAGATCATCAAATACTTGATGGTTTAGGCATTGAAGATGAAAAAAGATTTATGTTACATTATAACTTCCCAGCATTTTCTGTTGGTGAAATAGGACGTTATGGAGCTCCTGGAAGAAGAGAAATAGGACATGGAGCTTTAGGAGAGAGAGCATTACTTCCAGTAATACCATCAGAAGAAGAATTTCCATATACTATTCGTGTTGTGTCTGAAATCTTAGAATCTAATGGATCATCATCTCAAGCTACAATATGTGCTGGATGTTTAAGCCTTATGGCAGCAGGTGTACCAATTTCTGCTCCAGTAGCGGGTATTGCTATGGGATTAATAACTTCTAAAGATGGAAAGAAAAAAACTATTTTAACAGATATTCAAGGTATGGAAGATCATATGGGAGATATGGATTTTAAAGTAGCGGGTACTAAAAAAGGTATTACTGCTTTACAAATGGATATTAAAATTAAGGGTGTTGATCGTTTAATATTAAAAGAAGCTTTAAAAGCTGCTAAAAAAGCTCGTTTAACAATACTTGATGTTATGCATGATGCTATTTCTGAACCTCGTAAAGAATTAAGTCCATATGCACCTAAGATTGAAACATTTAAAGTAAGTCCTGAAAAAATTAAAGATATCATTGGTAAAGGTGGAGAAATGATTACTAAAATTATTCTTGAATGTTCTAATGTATCTTCAGTAAATGATAAAGATGCAGTTAAAGTTGATTTAGAGGATGATGGAAGAGTAATTATTTATCATACAGATAAAGATATTATTGAAAAAACTAAGAAACGTATTTTAGATGTAGTTAGAGAAGTTGAAGAAGATGTAATTTATACAGGTAAAGTTGTAAAAATAGAAAGCTTTGGTTGTTTTGTTGAGTTATGGCCTGGATGTGAAGGGTTAGTACATGTATCTGAACTTGCTAATGAACGAATTAATCATCCTAGTGATGTTGTAAAAGTAGGAGATCAAATTCTTGTTAAATCAAAAGGTTATGATAACCGTGGAAGATTGAATTTATCTAGAAAAGCTGCTTTACCAAAAGAAACTAAAAAAGAAAATAAATAATAATAAAAAAGAATAAGATTAAATAGGTGATCTATTTGCAAAATCTTATTCTTTTTTTAAAGGGTTTAATAATAGGAATTGGTAAAGTAATGCCTGGGGTGTCTGGTAGTGTTCTAGCTGTTTTATTAAATGTTTATTATGAAACTATTTCAAGAATTAATAATATTTTTGATAATTTTAAAGATAATTTTCGTTATTTTAGTTTGTTAGGTATCGGTATATTTGTTTCTATTACTATTGGAAGTAAGGTAGTATTGTATTTATATAATATGTATCAAAGTTTTATGTTAATATTATTTATTGGTTTATTAAGTTGTTCTCTTATTAAATTATATATTAATACTGATGGTAAAAATAATATATTAATAGTTATTATTACTTGTATAATTACTATTCTATTTAAAAATGTTAGTTTTCCTATATATATTTATAAGAATACTTTTAATGATAATCTTTATGTGTTTATTTTAGGTATAATTGAATCATTATCATTAACTATACCGGGTTTAAGTGGATCTAGTATATATTTGTTATTAGGAACGTATAATTTAATATTAAATATATATTCTCATATTTTTAATATTACTTCTTTTTATTTCTTTTCTGCTTTATTAATAGGGTTATTAATAAATATAAGATTAATATATTATTTATTAAAAAAACATCCTTTAATTATAAAGAATGTTATTTTAATATTTAGTATTTCATCGTTAATATATTTAATTATTTATTTTATTAGAATAATTGAATTAAAATATGTTTTTGTTTATATGATACTTTTTTTACTTGGTTTTATATCTTCAGTTTTTTTTACCGGTTAAAGATTCATTGTTGATACTCCATAAATATAATGTATCATATATATCATCTAAAACTCTAGTACTGATAGATGTATGAAATAGTGATTTAAAGAATTCAACTCTTTCATGTTCAGTAAGTATTTTATCTTCTACTTTAATATGTGCTTCTTCTAAGGCTTTTTTTTGAGTTTCATTTAATATTTTTGAAATGTTCATAATATTATCACCATCTAAATTATACTTTTATTTCCTATTATTTACAAGATTGCATTTTTATAATATTTATATTATAATCTATATGATGAAATCGAGAAGGGAAAGTTAGTATGCTTCAATTTATTATTATTTTATACTATATTGTGTTTGCATTATCATTTATTTATGGAATGTATTTTTTTGTTACAGGTTTATTTGGGTTTAAAAATTATCATAAGAGTATGTTTGCTAAATTTGAACCTAAGAATAAGTTTGCAATTATTATACCATGTCGTAATGAGGAAAAGGTTATTGGTGATTTGATAAAAAGTATTAAGAAATCCCGTTATCCTGAAGATTTATATGAAATTTATGCTGTACCAAATAACTGTACAGATGATACACGTGGGGCAGCATTAAAGGCTGGTGCTAAAGTTATTGATATAAAAGAAAAGGTAAAAGTAAAGGCTGATGCTTTATCTTATACTTTTAATTATTTAAAAGATCGTGAAGATATTAATGCTTATATTATATTTGATGCTGATAACTTAGTTCATCCTAATTTTTTAAGTAAGATGAATGATGCATTAGAAAGTGGAGTACAAGTAGGACAATGCTTTAGAGATTCTAAAAATATGAGTGATAACTGGTTAACTGGATCATATACATTATTTTATTTCATTCAAAACTTCTTCTTTAATCGTGCACGTATGAATTTTTCTGGCTCTGCTGCGATAAATGGAACTGGGTTTATGATTAGAAAAGATGTTGTTAAGGATGGTTTTCATACTCATACATTAACTGAAGATTCTGAGTTTACAGGTCAATGTGCTTTAAGAGGTATTCAAGTAGCTTTTGTTGAAGACGCGATTACATATGATGAACATCCACAAAGTTTTATAGCGAGTTGGAAACAACGTAAAAGATGGACTAGTGGAACATATATGTGTTTAAGATTATATGGATCTAAATTATTAAAGACTTTCTTTAAAACTGGAAATATAGCTTGTTTTGATATGGCCATGATGTATAGTGCGCCTTTAGCTATGATTGTTGGTTTTCTTCTTTCTGTAGTTCTAGTTATATTCCATTTTACAGGTGTAGAACTATTTGATTTCTTCTCTTATTTATATGCTACAGGTTTTGTTTTCTTTATTATTTATTATATTCTTAATGTTTTATTAAATATATTTGTTGTTAAATATAATCATAAGAGTGTTAAAGATATTTTATCTGGTATATTATTATTCTCATTTTTCTTAGCAACTTGGATTCCAATTAATATTATTTGTTTATTTAAAAAGACAAATAATTGGGAAGAAATTAAACATGATCGTAATAACATTGATATAGATAAATTAATTAATTAGTTATGAAAAGAATTTGGGTTATATTTGGAATTTTATTTTTAATTATATTATCTATTGTTATTTTTGTATGGTTTAATTTAACTAATATTCATATTGATAATATTAGTTATGAAGTAGTTGATGGTAAAATATATGCTGATGTTAAAGTTGTTTCATATTTTAAAACTTTTTGTGATTTGGATGATAAAACTATATTAGTAGAGAATAATCATTGTAAATTTGAAGTTCAAAATAAAGAAATGATAATAAAGATTTATTCACGTTTTAAAAGTTTAAATAGAACTATTAATCCTAATATTAATAAAGTTATTGATTTTGAAACAAAGGATATTTATTACTTAATAATTGGTGAAGAACAAGAAATTAATGTTGATGCAACAGTTATTGGTAATCCTGATATTAAGATTGAATTAAGAGAAAAAGATAGTACTTTATTAGATATAAAAGAAAACAAAATTAAAGGTCTTAATAAGGGAGAAGCAATTCTTATTGTTAAAGTAGATGATATTGAAAAAGAAGTTAAAGTAGTTGTTACTGATTTAATTGGAGAAATGGTTTATAATCCTCAAAAAGAATTACTTCCATGTAATATTTATTCATCACAAGATAATGATATATTAGATAAGTTGCTTGAAGAAAGAGTTAATAAGGCTGGGTATAAAACTCGTGCTGCTGCAGTAGCGGCTGCTCGTTTTTTAACATTAGAGTTTCCTTATCGTGTTCCGTATTTTTATGAAAATGGTAGAATAAATGGAACAGGTGTTCATTATGCTGATGGAGAAGGAAGATATTATAAAAAAGGATTATATCTAAATGATACTAGAAAAGAAGATATTAGATATGTTTATCGTGGACCTTCTATTTGGGGATGTCCATTGGTGAATTTAGAAGATGCTAAAGAATATGGATATTATATGGGTGCTTTGATGCCTAATGGTTTAGATTGTTCAGGATTTGTCTCATGGGTTTTATTTCAAGCAGGTTTTGATCCTGGAGATATTGGAGCTGGAGAAACGCCTGATGCTTATCAGATGACAGATTTGGGTGATTTTAGAAGGACAACTGATGATGTTTTGTATTCAGATAAAGTAAAAGCTGGAGATTTGCTTAATTATTGGGGTCATATAGCGATGATTGTTGGAATAACTGATGATGATTTTTATGTTGCTGAGTCCTTACAAATTTATAAGGGAGTAGTTGTTCGTAAGTATAGTAAAAAGAATGTTAGTGATATGTTTCCATATATAGTATTAATGGATTCATATTATCAAAATGATGGAAATTATACTGAGATGTTCTAAGAATTTGGAATTTTATTTTCTAAATTCTTTTTATTTACAACTAAACTTATGTATGTTATATTTACTTTAGGTGGGTAAATATGGAAAATTTAAGTGAAGAGAAAAATATTGCTCTTGTAGTAAAGAGAGTTAAAATAGCTGATGATATATATGCATTTATACCTGATTCAGTTGTAGAAGGAAATATAGATGATTTTAATTTAGATGAAGATAATTCTGAAAAATATAATACAAGTATGTTTAGTGATGGGTGTTTATATTATTATTTAATTGATAATATAGATCAAATATATGGTGATAATGAAATAAAAACTGTTATAGATATAACAAGTAAGGAAGATTTGTTAAAAGAATTTGATACAGATGATATTGTTGAGGCTAAACAAAATTTTTATGAAGCATCATGGGGTAGAATAGTTTTAGGAACTGTAGATACAGAAAATGATGTGATTAGACGTATAGATTTTAATTGTGAATTTCCTAAAAAAATAATTGATAATTATGATAATTGTGAATTTGAAGAAAAAGATCAAACTATTTTTCAAATTTCTAAAGATTTAATTAAAAAAATGTTAGAAAAAGATAATATAGATGAAATTAAAGAAATACTAAATCAAATACTTAGTCTTGATAGCGAGGAAGAGGTTCAAGAAGTAAATAAATCTCAATTTCAAAGATTAGATTTAGATAAATTAAAAGAAACATTAAAAGAAGAGAATAGTTTAGAATTTTTTCATAAAATATGTGATGGTTTATCAACATATTATTTAGAATTATCTTTTGAATATGATGCTAAACAAGATGAAAATAGATTATTTAAAACTTATAGTGAACGTTGTGTTTACTATGCAGAAAAGTATAGTGATTTATCTAAAGAACAAAATCTAAGTAAAGTAAAACATGGAATGAATAGACTTCTTGAGATACAATTGAAGTATTATAAAAAGCAACAAGAAGAAGTTCAAAATATAGTTAAAGATGAACCTAATAAAAAAGAAGAACTTAAGGCTAGTGAATATTTTAAAGATCTTCAAAATGAAGAAACTGAAGAAGAAAAGATAAGTAAGTTAAAAGCAGAAATAGAGGGATTAAGAGATTATTTAGATTCTCATGTTATTGGACAAAATGAAGCAAAAAAATCTGTTATTTCTGCAATTGTTACTAATAATCTTATAACTAATAATCGTTTTAAAAACTCATGTCTTTTAGTAGGACCTACAGGTTCTGGTAAAACATTAATTGTAGAATCTATTGGTGAATATTATAAAAAGCCTATTGAAATAATTGATACAACTCAGTTAACTGTTCCAGGATATGTTGGAGCAAATATTGAAGATTTCTTAGTAGAATTAGTAAATAAATGCAATGGAGATGTTAAATTAGCTGAGCAAGCTATCGTATGTTTTGATGAAATAGACAAAAAGGGTTCTCAAAGTAATTCCGATATCTCAGGAAAAGGAGTTTTAAATACACTTTTACCATTTATAGGTGGAACAACATATAATCTTGATATGGGTGCTGGATATCGTCCACGTTATATAACTTTTGATACATCTAATTTAACTGTTTTTGCAACTGGTGCTTTTACTGATGCTTTAGAAAGTGAAGATAATTTTAAAAAACCTATAGGGTTTGGAAGTGTTAAAGAAGAAAAGAAAGTTGATATAAAATATAAGAAAGTAACTAGAGAAGATTTAGAGAAAAAAGGACATCTTCCAATTGAATTGTTAGGAAGATTTACTACTATTGCTGAACTTGAAGGACATACGATTGAATCTTTAAAAGCAATATTAACATCAGAAAATAGTCCATTAAATGAAGAAATTGAAGTTTTTAAAAAATTAGGTGTTACATTAAGCTATGAAGAAAGTTATTTAGATGCAATTTGTAATAAAGCTTTAAGTTTAAAAACCGGAGCACGTTCATTAAAAACAATTCTTGAAGAAAATATTCGTGGTTATAAACTAGAAGTTTTATTTAATATGGGTAAATATGATGAAATAATCTTAAATGGTGAATGTATTGATAATCCTAAAAAAGCAACTATAATAGATAGAGTAGATAATAATCAGTTAGTTCTTAAAAGATAAAATATTTAGGTTGTTGTGTAAGTATAAATTAATAAATTAAAGATAGAGAATACTAATTTACAAAATAAAATATCTTCTTCTGAAGAAGATAAAAAGAGTGCTGTTTTAGAAGCTAAAACAACTGTGGAAAAAGAATTAAATGAAAAGATTCATCAATTAACTTTAAGTAATACAGAATTAGAAAATGATTTAAAAGTTAAAGATGCTGAGAACAAATTATCTATTGAAAAAGCTGTATCTGAAAAAGATAAAAGTATTGATGAATTAAAGAGTCAAT
>CAZJQA010000026.1:5074-10144 GCA_964548285.1 uncultured Muribaculaceae bacterium | reverse complement strand
AGTTCTTTTAGTTTTTTTAGTTCATCATTTAGCGATTCTTTTATTTTCTTTTCTTCATCAGTTGCGCCTTTATATATTTGAGGTATTTTAGATATTTTAATATTCATTATTAAATCATCTAAATTATTAGTTTTTAAGTTTGCTAATGATGTATATATTTTAGATATATAATTGTTATCAAGAGATGAATTGTTTATGTTATTAAATAATTCATTTACTTTATTTAGGAGGATATCTTTGTAATTATTTATATAATTATTAATAATGTTATTATAATATGTATCAAAATAGGTATTTAGATAGTTATTTATATCTGTTCTTATACTTAATTTATTTATGATATTTAGTATATCTTTTTTTAAGGAAGCATCATCTTTTATACATAAAATATTTATTAAATTTGTAAATGATATATCATTTTTATAATGACTTTCAAATATGTTGTTTAATATATTTATTTTTTCTATTGATAATAGTGATTCATCGGTTATTTTAATATCTTGAGGTAAATTTAAAAGATAATGATATTTTTTTACTAAACTAAAAGAAAAGGCATCAAAAGTTGTTATATATGCTTTTTCAATTCTTTCTAATTCTTCAGAAAAATTGTTTTTAATTAGTAATTCTTTTATACGATCTTTCATTTCTTTAGCGGCTAATTTAGTAAATGTAAGTATTAATAATTCGTCGACATGAATATTTTCTTTTACTTTTTCTAAAACTCGAGTTGTTAGGACGGCAGTTTTACCAGAACCAGCGCCAGCAGAAACGATGATGTTTTCACCTTGTCTTTTTATTGCATCAAGTTGTTCAGTTGTCCAAGCCATTTTCCTCACTCCTTTGGGTTTCTAAATAGATATTATTTTTGTTTGTTTTAAAACATATATTTTTGTATGGACAATATTTACAAGAAATATCATCTTTGTTATCTATAATTTTACATGTAATTTCAAAATTATTATTTTTTATATTATTTACTGTTTCATTAATATATTTTTCAACTAAGTTATATATTTCATCTATTTTTTTGTTATCTATTATTTTGCTAGATTTATAAAATGATCCATCATTTTTAACTTTTAAACTTTTGATTATTGAAGAATTTTCATAAGTATCATCTATTAAGGGAAGAATATCTTTGTTTTCTAAAGTAAAGCCATTTAGTAACATCATTTTTCTTCTTTGCATTTTATAATCTTCTTTATCATTGTATTTTATTCTTTCTGGTATTATACTTTGAAGATAGATACCTCCTATAATTGGATTTTCAAATATAGAACTTTTTTTTATTAAGTATAAATATATTGGTAGTTGAAGATCAAATCCTAAATTGATATATGACATTTTAAAATCAGATTTACCGGTTTTATAATCGACTATTTCTATTATAGAGTAGTCATCTTCTTTTAAATATTTAATTTTATCAATTTTACCTACAAACTCATAATCATTTTCTTTTAATCTTATTTCTTTTTCTGTTATAAACTTATTTAGTTTTTGATGATGAGACTCTTGTTCTAGTATTTGAATAACATCTTGTAGATTGGCTTTTAATTTTTTGATAAAGAATAATTCTTTGGAAGACCATATACGAGAGTTTACTACATTGTCATATTCTTTATTTATATCATAAGTATCGTCATTTATATTAGATAATATTTCATGATATAGAGTACCAATAAATTGTTTGTAGTCATCTTTTTTACTATTAAGTTTTAAGATGTTTTTTAAATAATATTTAAAGGGACAAGTTAAGTATTCATTAAGTGTTGTATATGATAAAGATAAATTATTTATTGTTATATTAGTTTTTTTAAAATTATTATCATATGTTTTATAAGGGATATCATAAATTTTTTCAAGATATTTTAAACGATTGCTTATTGTATTATATTTATTATATATGTCTAATTCTCTAGCTAATAATAGTTTATTATATAAATTAGAGACATTTAAAGATGGAGATATTTTTTTAATTTCTAATTTATTATCATATGGTTTATTTTCGTTACCATTATTATCATATAATGGATATGATATATAAAGATTTTTAATAGATTTTAATAGATTATTAAAGGAATTTATAATTATATTATTTTTAATATTACTAGGTGTTTTATTAATTATTAAAGCATCTGAATCATTAAAATAGTCAGTGTTATTAGAAAGTCGTGGGAAGTCTTTTGTAAGATTGCTTATAAAAAGATATTCGTCATCTTTTAATGGTTTTAATGTTTTAATTATGTTAATCGCGTTTGTATAAATGGGTTCTTTAATATCTGTGTTAGTTAAAGCGTCTTTTATAAATTGTTGATAATTATCTAAGTAATAATATTTATTTATTATATCTATTATGGTTTTATATGTATCATCATTATCTGAAGTATGGTTATTATCTAAAAAATTTTTAATATCATTTATTGGCATATTTAGATTCTTTAAAATGATTGAACCTAAATATGTGCTTGATATTTTATAATGGTGATTAATATTATAGGGAATATTTAAAAGGGTTAATATACGTTCAAGTTGAATTGAATTATCGTAGTTATTTAATATATATATTTTATTTAGGGGAATATTTTGTTTGTATAATTCGATTATTTTTTCACCAATGATTGTTATTTCTTCTTCTATGTTTAATGCTTCGTGAATTGTTTCTAGTTTGTATTTAGGGGTAGATGTTATGTAATTTATATTGAAATCTTTAAAGTAGTTATCTAATGATAATTCCTTATCATATGTTATATAGATATTGCTTCTTTTAAATAAAGAATATAGTAGTTTGTTTTTAGTTAATAAATTATTATTAATTAATTCATCGCGGATATTTTGTAAAAAATGACTTTTAGAATTATCTAGGTTATCTATTGAGTATTTATTAATTAATGATAAAAATAGTTTAGCATTGTTTAGAAGTATATTATGTTTGGATATTAGATAATCGATTGCTTTATCGTCATATTTATAAGGATATAATTGGTATAGTTCTTCTAGAGTATATATTTTGTAATTCGTAAATGGTTTAATGCTGTTTAATATGTTAATTTTATCATTAGTTATATAAATATTCATAAAATCACCAGATGTATTATAACATAGATATTTGAGATTTATATAATTGAAATAAATTGTGATTTGTTTATAACTAAAGTTATTATTAAGAGAATATAAGAGATATTTTTAAAGAACTTTAAAGAAATAAGTAAGTAATTGCTTTTTTTTAATAAAATATGTTATACTCCGTCTTTTCCGATGTATGTTATAATAACAAAAGACATAAAAATTTCAAATTTTTAAATCTAAAATCTTTATGTTTAACATTACACATGATATACTTATTTTAATTTGAGGAGGATATGTTGATGAATTGCTATGAAGATTTAAAATATCGTGGATTAATCAAAGATATGACTAATAATGAAGACTTTATTGAAAAGCTTAATAATGGAGGAATGACTTTTTATATAGGTACAGATCCTACTGCTGATAGTTTACATTTAGGACATTTATCTAGTTTTTTAATATGTGAGAGACTTGCTAGATATGGTCATCATCCTATAGTTTTGGTTGGTGGTGCTACTGGTTTAATAGGTGATCCTAGACCTACTAAGGAAAGAGAAGAAAAAGCAAAAAATGAAATATTTAATAATGTTAAAGGTATTGAAAATCAATTAAAAAAATATTTTCCAAATTGTGAAATGGTTAATAATTATGATTGGAATAAAGATATAACAATGATAGATTTTTTAAGAGATATTGGTAAGTATTTTAATGTTCCTTATATGTTAAATAAAGATATTGTTAGAAGAAGATTAGACGAGGGTATTTCTTATACTGAATTTTCTTATCAATTATTGCAAGCTAATGATTTTTTATGGTTATATCAAAACAAAAACTGTATCATGGAAGTAGCAGGTCAAGATCAATGGGGAAATATTACTTCTGGTATTGATTTAATTAGAAGAAAACTTGGTAAAGAGGCTTATGCATTTACAATGCCATTAGTTACTACTAAAGATGGTACAAAGTTCGGTAAGTCAGAAGGAAATGCTTTATGGCTTGATAAAGATAAGACAAGTTCTTATGAAATGTATCAATATTTATTAAATTCTGAAGATGAAATGGTTATTGATTATTTAAAGAGATTTACATTTTTATCTAAAGAAGAAATAGATGAATTAGAAAAAAGAAATAAAGAATGTCCTGAAAAAAGGGAAGCTGGAAAGGCTTTAGCTTTTGAAGTAGTTAAATTTTTACATGGTGAAGATGAAGCAATTAAGGCAAGAGAAACTTCTATGAAAATTTTTTCTGGGGAAATAAGTGATGATATGCCATCTGTTGATATCAATGTTGATAGCAAAGATATATTATCTATTATTGTTGCTAGTAATTTAGCTCCTTCAAAATCAGAGGCTAGAAGATTAGTTGTACAAGGTGGAATTAGTGTTGATGAAGATAAAATTATAGATCCTAATTATGTGATTGATAAAAATACAGTTGTTATTAAAAAAGGAAAGAAAAAAATTATAAAAGTTAATATTAATATTTAATTCATACTATATTAGATACTGATGGAGGATTTAACATTGGGTAGTAATTATAATAAGATTATAAAAAGTTATAACTTAGATGATTTTAATGAAGAAAATATTATAAAGATGTTTAAGAAAATGGGATTAAGTATTCATAATTATTTTATAATTAATATTAATAATGCATTAGTTAAATATCCTTTATTTAATATTTGTAATAATTATAAAAAACCATGTGGATTAATTAATTTTGATAATGATAAGATAGTTATTTTTATTGTTTCTAAGTTTAATAAATGTAAAGTTATAGATATATTAAATATATTAGTTAAAGATATAATAAATATTAAAATTTATAAACATATATTTAATTATAGATTGATTTTAAATACTTCTACTGAAGAAATTGATTGTAGAATATTAATTAAGTATAGTGATTTTATAAAACAGAAAGAAAAATTTTATATATTTAAGAAGATGTTTGATAAAAATGTTTGTATAAGTTTTAAATAATGTTGTTAGTTTATTAACATAT
>CAZJQA010000026.1:0-5064 GCA_964548285.1 uncultured Muribaculaceae bacterium | reverse complement strand
GATTTAAAAGAAATTACTAATAATGAACATACTAATAATATGGCTTTAAGAGTAAAAGGATATGGCGGTTTAATGATTGATATTACTCCAAATAGATTATTATTAAATAAAAATGATAGTAGTATTGTTTATAAAGCGTTTGATGATAGCTTATCAATTTCTACATCTAAAAACATTAATCATTATGATGTAGGTGATATTTTAAAAACTAGAATTAATTCAAAGTGTTTTAGTGATAATCTTTCAAAGATTATAGATTCATATAAACACAAAGATATTACATTAGAGGAAATTAAGAATCCTAGTAAAAATATAAAGTATTATTTAAAAAGTGATATAATTTTAACAAGAAAGAAGAATTACTGAAAAGTAAATTTTTCTTTATAAATATTGTTGCTGGTGTATTTTATGTGTGTTATAATTTGTTGGCTCTAAAGAAAGGGGTGAGGCTAGTGAAGATAATTTCTTATGTTAATAATTATTTTAAATCATTATTGACTGGTATTTATGGTGAAGAAAATATTTCCAGATTTTTAAAAATGTGGGTTAACTATATAGTTCTTGTTGATATTGTTAATATTAATATTTTATATAATAAGAGTATTGTGTTAACTATTTATAGTTTTATAAACATTTTATATATGATATATTTAGTTTCTTTAATTAAGAAAGCTAAATATGAATTGTTTTGTCGTAATATATTTGGCGTGATTTTATTATATATAATAATGTTTACTTTATTTATGGGGTGGAATAGTGGTTTTGTTAATTTGATGTTTGGAATGACAGTGTCTTTTTTTGCGGCTTTATATTTTCCAAAGTATGCTCGAGTTAATAAATATGTTACATTTAATTATTCTGCAACTTATTTAATTACATTTTTTATATTATTCTATTGTTGTAAATATACAAATTTTCATTCTTTTTTGAATCCTAGGCCTCAGGTAGTAAGTATTATGTATTTTTTAAATACTATTGAAACATTTACTTTAATTATTGTTTTTACATTTTTTTATATTAATAGAAATAATTATTTTAGAAGAGTCCTTTCTAGAAGAGGAGATTTTGATGCTTTAACAGATATATATAATCGTTATGCTGTTAATACTGAATTAAATTATCTTTATAAGTATAATAAATCTCGTTTATGTATTGCAATAGTTGATATTGATTTTTTTAAAAAAGTAAATGATACTTATGGACATTTAGCAGGTGATTATATTTTAAAACAGATTGCACAGATATTTAAATCTTTACCACCTAAAGTTTTATATGGGAGATTTGGTGGAGAAGAGTTTATGCTATTATCTTGTAATTATAGTTATAAAGAGTTTGTTAAAATACTAGAGGATTTACGTACATATATTGAAAAACAAGTATTTGTTTTTGATAATAATAAATTAAAAATTACTGTATCTATAGGAGCGTATAAAGATTCTAAGTTAGATAAAATTGAATTGCTAAAAGCAGTTGATAATAACTTATATATTGCTAAAGAAAGTGGACGTAATAGAGTTATAAGCGAGGTTATAAGATGAAGGGATTAATTAAATTATTAAGGCTAGAAAATTTTATTTCTTTGGTTCAAGATCATCAGAGTTATGAAAAACGTACAGAGTTTTCAATGTATATTGTTAATATCTTTCTTTTAGCAGTTGCTATTATTTATAGTATATTTTTTTGGATATTAAAAGTATATCCACTTGTTTTATTAAATGTTACTGGTATTATTGCTATATTATTTCAACATTTGTTACTGAGTAAGAAAAGATTTGTTTTTTTTCAAGAATTTTTGTTTTTACAATTATTTTTATATACAATTGTAATTGTTATTCAAATTGGATGGGGTGGAGGATATGAGATATGGATATTTGCTTATTTAACTGCATATTTATTGCCATTTTATACAAAACAAAAAGATTTTTTTAATATAAAAATATTACCTGCATTTATTTATATTTTTTTATATTTTTTATTATTAATAATAACATCTAGTATTAAAAGTCCATTTATAAAGCTAGAAAGTTATCAATATGATATTATCTATTTATTTAATGTGGTAATAGCAATTATTTGTATTACTGAATTTTGTATATTTTTTTCATATAAAAGTGTATTTGATAGAAAAGAAATTAAGAAGAGATCTGATTATGATACTTTAACTAATTTACCAAATAGATATGCAATAACTGAAACAGGAGAAGATTATATTTCATTAAGTAGGAAAAATGATGTGTATTTAGCAATTATAGATATAGATTTCTTTAAAAAAATAAATGATACTTATGGACATTTCGCTGGTGATAAAGCGTTAATTAATTTAGCTGATATTCTTCGTTTAAAAAGTAGTGAACGAGGTTTCTTTGTTGGAAGATATGGAGGAGAGGAATTTGTTATTTTAAGTAATTCTTCTACAGAAGATGAATTTTATCATTCATTAAATGAACTACGTAAAACTGTTGAAAATAATTCTTTTACATATGAGGATAATGTTATTAAGTTTACGATTTCAGGAGGAATGACTAAGTATAAAGCTAATAATTCTTTTGCGGATTTATTAGCTAATGCAGATAAAAATTTATATATTGCAAAGGAAAAAGGACGTAATATAATTATAAGATAATAATCGACATTATTTTTTATATTCTTCGTTTTACTTTTTGCTTTTTTTTTGATAAAATCTAAGCACGGAGGAAAACTATGAAAAAAGATTTAGTTGCGGTCTTTAGTCCTACTCTTCATACTCTAAAAATAGCAAAGGAAATAGTTAGTATTTTAGGTGCAGATTTATATGTTATAGAACCTGTTTATCCATATACTAAAGATGATTTGGATTATAATAAATCTAATTCACGTTCTTCAATTGAGATGGAAGAAACAAAATGTCGTCCTAAAATAATTAAGAAGGATTTAGATACAAGTATATATAATCGTTTATTTATTGGTTATCCTATTTGGTGGTATACTGCTCCAAGAATAGTAAATACTTTTTTAGAGAGTTATGATTTTAGTAAAATGATTATAATTCCTTTTGCAACTTCTCAAAGTAGTGAGATAGGTGAATCATCAAAAGATATAAAAGAATCTGTTCCTAAGGGAACAAAAGTTATGAAAGGAAAAAGGTTTTCACCAATAGCTTCTAGAAAAGATTTGGAAGATTGGTTAAAAACATTATAAATATTATGGAAAAAAATGAAATTAAAACAAAATTAGATAATTTAGCTTATAGAATATCTGAATTAGGGAGGCATCTTTGACACTGATAACATTAAAAATGAAATTTCTAAATTAGAAAAAATAACAAAAGAGGAAAATTTTTGGGAAGATTATAATTTATCTACATCTGTTAATAAGAAACTTGCAAGTTTAAAAAAAGTGTTATCTAGTGTTGATGATATAGACAATAAAATTAAAGATAATTTAGAATTTTTGGAAATACTTGATGATAATGAATTAGATCAATTAAGTAATGATGTATTAAAATTAGAAAAAGAAGTTGATAATTTCGAGATTATAACACTTTTAAATGGACCTTATGACTCACTTAATTGTTATTTAGAAATTCATCCTGGTGCTGGTGGAACAGAATCTTGTGACTGGGCTAGTATGCTTTTAAGAATGTATGAAATGTATGCAGATAAAGTTGGTTTTTCATTTGAAGAAATTGAAAAATCTTCAGGAGAAGAAGCCGGTATTAAGAGTGTAACTCTACATGTTAGCGGATTAAATGCATATGGTTATTTAAAAAATGAACAAGGTGTTCATCGTTTAGTGCGTATTTCTCCATTTGATTCTAATAAAAGACGTCATACTTCATTTGCATCAGTAACAGTTACTCCTGAATATGATTTTAATATTACAATTGATATTAAAGAAAGCGATTTAATGATAGATGTATATCATTCAAGTGGTGCTGGAGGACAATCAGTAAACACTTCTAATTCAGCAGTTAGAATTACTCATTTACCAACAAAAACTGTAGTAACGTGTCAAAATGAAAGAAGTCAATTAAAAAATAAAGAGATGGCTATGAAATTATTGCAAAATAAATTGTATAAATTAGAACTAGAAAAAAAGCAAGCTTTAGAAAATTCTTTGAAGGGAGAAATTTCTAATATTGATTTTGGAAGTCAGATACGTAATTATGTTTTGTATCCATATAAATTAGTTAAAGATACTAGATCAGGCTATGAAACTTCTAATGCTGATGATATACTAGATGGTAATTTAAAAGATTTAATTAATTCTCTTTTAAAGATGAAAAGTTAGAGGTTATTATGAATGAAGTAAAACAATTTCTTAATAATACATTAAATGATAATGATGTTTTAGTTTTAGCATTATCTGGAGGTCCTGATTCAACTGTATTGTTACATCTCTTATTAAATATTGATAAGAAAATTAAAATTATTTGTGCTCATGTTAATCATAAAACGAGAGTTGAGAATGAAAGTGAGTATTTATTTGTTAAAAATATGCTTAATGAAAAGAATGTTTTATTAGAATATTACATAATAGATAGTTATAAAAAAGGACATTTTACAGAAGCAGAAGGAAGAGAAAAGAGATATGAATTCCTAAAAAAAGTTATGGAAAAATATCATGCTGATTATTTATTAACTGCTCATCATGCTGATGATTTAATAGAAGGAATATTTTTAAAAATATTTAGAGGTAGTTCTTTAAATGGATATTCAGGAATAAAAAGAATTTCTTTAATGGATAATATGAAAGTTTTAAGACCTTTATTAAGTGTTACAAAAAAAGAAATATTAAAATATGCTGATGAAAATAAAATATCATATGTTATTGATAAATCTAATTATAATACTAAGTATTTACGTAATAAAATTAGACATAATATTATTAGTTTTTTAAGTGATAATATTCCTAATTATGAAAAACGTTTTATTAATTTTTCTAATACACTGGATGAGGCTAATTCTTTAATTAATATTTTGATTAAAGATAAATATAATATAATTATTAATAATTATAAAGTTAATAAAAAATTGTTTTTTGAAGAAGAAGAATTAACTAGGAAATATTTATTAAGATATTATT
>CAZJQA010000025.1:5753-10152 GCA_964548285.1 uncultured Muribaculaceae bacterium | reverse complement strand
GCGACACCCACTTGACGCATACTTTCAGGGTGGAGCGCCGCCTTGACTATAGGTTAACAGTCAAATGTGAATTATAGAATAATATAAAAATAATGAATAAAATCCCGTTTCTTTGTCTAATATAACATTTTTTTCTTGGTTTCCTTTATAAATGTTATTATAAAAACTGATAAAAATGTCAATGTTAAAAGTTGATAATTTATCAGTTTTTTATATTTGATATTTAACAGGTTTTTATTATGGAAAAAATAGTTATTGTGGTTTATAATATAAGTGTGTGAGGTAGAAGATAAAAAAGTAGTATAAAAAATACTTGGTTTATGATAAAATTTATATTGGAGAAGTGATAATATGAATAATACCACATTATTTGATGTTAAAGAACTTGAAGAAGCAAATATGAAAATGATACTTAAAGAAGTAAAGGATATATTAGAAGAAAGAGGATATAATTCTGTTAATCAAATTGTTGGTTATCTTTTATCTGGTGATCCTGGATATATTTCGTCTTATAAAGATGCTCGTTTAAAAATAACTGAATTTGATAGAACAGAATTATTAGCGGCAATAATAAAGGATTATTTAAAATGAGATATTTAGGATTAGATTTAGGGACAAGAACCTTAGGTCTTTCTATAAGTGACCGTAGTCTAACTATTGCAAGTCCATTAATTACTTTGCGATTTAAAGAAGGGGATTATGAAGGCTTAATTAAAGAGTTAGATGATTATGTTAAGAAATATGATGTTAAAGCTTTTGTGTTAGGTTATCCAAAGAATATGGATAATTCTGAAGGTTTTGCGTCTGTTAGATCAAATAATTTTAAAAAGTTATTAGAAAATAATTATGATATACCTGTATATTTAGTAGATGAAAGATTAACCACTAAGGAAAGTGAAAGAATTCTTTTAGAAGGTGATATGTCACGTCGTAAGAGAAAACAAGTTATCGATAATGTAGCAAGTTCAATAATATTACAATCATTTTTAGAAAGGAAGAAGAATGAAGAGGGAAGTAATAACTAACAATGTGTTTAAAGTTAAGAATGAAAATGGAGAAAGTGTTGAATGTACAGTTTTATTTACATTTTCTTCAACGGAAACAAATAAAGATTATATTGTTTATACTGATAATAGTAAGAATGACTTAGGAGAGATAAATGTATATGCTAATACATTTGATAAAACAGGAAGTTCTAAAGTATTAAATAAGATAGAAACAGAAGAAGAATGGAATACAATTGAATGTATCTTAGAAAAGTTAGGTGATCAAATTGAAGCATAAAAAATTAATAATTTTCCTAAGCCTTCTTTTTTTGATATTTATAAGTTTAGTAGGTTATTATTTTTATGGATTATCACCTGTAAGTAATGATGAAGAAAAAGTGATTTTTGAGATTGCTCCTTTAACAAGTAAGAAGGATATAGCTCAAGCATTAAAAAATGAAGGTTTAATTAGAAATCAATATGTATTAGATATTTATATGGCAATAAATAAAAGTAAGATTCAAGCTGGGAAGTATGAGTTATCAAAAAGTATGAAACCTATTGAAATGTTAAAAAAATTTACTAATGGAGATGTTTTTAAAGAAGAAGTAACAATTACTTTTCCAGAAGGATTAAGAGTTGTTGATTATGCTGATATTTTAAGTGATAAATTAAGTATTAATAAAGAAGATTTTTTAAATACTGTAAATGATACTATATTTTTAAAAGAGTTAATTAATAATGAAGATTATTGGTTTATTACAAATGATATTTTGAATGATCAAATATATTATAAGTTAGAAGGGTATTTATATCCTGATACTTATACATTTTATAAAGATGATGATTCTCAAACTGTAATTAAAAAGATTTTAGATAATAGTAAGAAACAATTAGATACTTTAAAAGATGAAATTAATATCAGTGGAAAAAGTGTTCACGAAATCCTTACTGTTGCGTCTATTTTACAGGTTGAATTAAGTGGTAATTCTAAGACTGATGATAGTTATAAGGATAATTTAAAAAAGATTGCTCAAGTAATATATAAACGTATTAATTCTAATGATACTGTTGGAAGTGATGTTACATGTTATTATGGTGTAAGAAAAAAGTTGAGTGAAGAATTAACTATAAATGATATATTAGATTATAATCCTTATAATACTCGTTTGACAGATGGAAGAATGAATGGTAAACTACCTATTGGACCGATAAGTAATCCGTACATAGAAGCAATAGATGCGGTAATACATCCAAGTGATACTAACTATTATTTCTTTGTATCAAATACTTGTACAGGTGAGATGTTCTTTGAAGAATCTTATGTAGACTTTTTAAATAAGGTTTATGAACTTCAAAGTGTTTGTTCATCAAATTAAGGAGAGTTATAATATAATGAAAAATTTAATATTAGAAATGGAAGAATATGCCAAGGAACAAAATGTACCAATTATGCAAAAAGATGGTATAGCATTTTTAATGAAATATATTAAATCTCATAACATAAAAAATGTTTTAGAGATTGGAAGTGCAATTGGATATTCTGCAATTCTAATGGCTAGTTCAACAGCAGATGTTAAAGTAACAACTATTGAACGTGATGAAAATAGTTATATAAAATGTTTAAAGAATGTTAAAAAAAGTGGTTTAGAAGAAAAGATTAATGTTGTTTTTCAAGATGCTTTAGAAGTTAATTTAGCTGAAAATACTTATTATGATTTAATATTTATTGATGCTGCGAAAGGACAATATCAAAAGTTTTTTGAAAAGTTTAAGTATTTCTTAGCTCCAGGTGGGGCGATTATTACTGATAATATGAATTTCCATGGATATGTTGGGAAATCAGATAAAATTGAAAGTAAAAACTTAAGAAGATTAGTAGAGCATATTGAAGAGTATCATGAATTTTTAAAAAATAATGAAGAATTTGATACTAAAATCTATGATATAGGTGATGGTATCGCTTTAAGCGTGAGAAAAAATGAAGAATAAATATCTAGTAGTTGGAGATTTCAAGGGATTTTTTCCTAATGTTACTAGAGTATATCCACTGGGTGGATATACTGTTGGATTTAATGATGTTTATACTTTGGATGATTTAAGTGATGGTTCAATTATTATTGTGAATCGTTTATTAGATGATGTAGGTATTATGGAATTTAAATCTCTTATTCCTAAAATAGTTAGTAAATGTGAAGGTATTATTTTTGAAGATTTAGGGATACTTGAGTTATTAAAAGATGAAGATATAATTAAGATATTTATGCCATCTCATAGTATTTGTTCTAAATATACATTAAATGAATATTTAAAATATGTTGATATTGCATTTATTTCACCAGATATAACTTATGAAGAAATAGAAGATATAAGTAAAAGTGTTAAAGGGAAAATTGGACTTAATGTTGGTGGATTGTTACCTTTAATGTATTCAAGAAGAAAGTTAAAAACTAATTATGAGAATTATTATCATAAAAAGATAGCAAATGAGATAACAGAAAATATTACTAAAATGCACTTTATAATGAGTGAAAACGAATTTGGGACTGTTATATATGATAAACGAATATTTGATGGTCGTAGACTTTTAAATCTAGGTAATATTTCATATTACTTTATGAATATTGATTTAATAAATAATAAAGATGAATTTTTAAAAGCATATTTTAATAATGAAGATATTGGTGATCCGATATTTTTAGATCAAAAGACTATATATAAATTAGGAGGTGATAATTAATGATAGAATTATTATCTCCAGCAGGTAATCTTGAAAAATTAAAAATTGCTTTATTATATGGTGCTGATGCTGTGTATGTTGGTGGAAGAGACTATAGTCTTAGAGCTAATGCTAAAAACTTTTCAAGAGAAGAATTAAAAGAAGCATCTATATATGCTCATAAATTAGGTAAAAAGATATATGTAACTGTTAATATTATTTTTCATAATGAAGATACAAATGGTTTAGAAGAATATTTAAAATATTTAAGTGATATAAAAATAGATGCGGTTATTGTAAGTGATATTTATGTAATAAACTTAATTAATAAATTAAAATTACCTTTAGAAATACATATATCTACTCAAAGTTCTATTCTAAATAAATATGCAGGTATATTTTATAAGAATTTAAATGCTAAAAGATTAGTTTTAGCACGTGAAGCAAGTAGAGAAGATATTAAGAGTATTAAAGATTTAACTAATTTAGATTTAGAGTGTTTTGTTCATGGTGCGATGTGTACATCTTTTTCAGGTAGATGTGTTATGTCTAATGCAGTTACTAATCGTGATGCTAATCGTGGAGGTTGTGCTCAGGTTTGTCGTTTTGAGTTTGAAGATTTTCATATGACAAGTAAAGATTTAAATATGATTAGTAATATTAAAGATATGATTGATATTGGGGTTAATAGTTT
>CAZJQA010000025.1:660-5743 GCA_964548285.1 uncultured Muribaculaceae bacterium | reverse complement strand
CGTATGCGAGGTATATATTATATTGCAACAGTTATTCTTTCTTATCGTCGTATTATTGATAAAATAATTAATAATACTTTGACACAAAGGCAAGCTAATTATTATTTGAATGTATTAAATCGGGTTGCAAATCGTGAGTCAATGCCTCAGTTTTATGATGGAATACCTGATGAAAGAGGAGAATACTTTCTAGAGCAAAACGAAGTTACTAATCAAGATTTTTTAGGATTAGTATTTGATTATGATGAAATAAATGGTATAGTAACTCTTGAAGAAAGAAATAAATTTAATGTTGGTGATGAAGTTTTATTTTTTGGACCAAATCATGAAACTTTTAAAGAAATAATTAATATAATTTATGATGAAGAAGGTAATCAATTATCATCAGCTAATAAGCCAAATATGATTGTTAAATTAAAAATTAATCATCATTTAGACAAATTTGATATGATGAAAGTATTTGACAAAAATAACATTTTATTGTAATATGTGATGGTATTATTTACAGATGGAGGAAATAAAATGAGTACAGAAAAAAAGATAGTTCTTACTCCGAATGGATATTTAGAACTAGAAACAGAATTAAATGAATTAAAATTAGAAACTAGACCTAGAATTATAAATGCGATAAAGGATGCTAGAGCTCAAGGTGATTTATCTGAAAATGCTGATTATGATGCTGCTCGTGATGAACAAGCAAAGGTTGAAGCTCGTATTAAAGAATTAGAGTATAAATTAGAGCATAGTGTTATAGCTGAAGCTAAAGATGAAAATACTGTTTCTATTGGTTCAACTGTTGATATTTTATATGATGATGGTGAACTTGATACATATCAAATAGTTGGTTCTATGGAAGCTGATCCATTAGAAAATAAAATTTCTAATGAGTCTCCAATTGGTAAAGCTGTTGTTGGACATAAGAAAAATGAGACTGTTCAAGTAGAAAGTCCAAACGGTAATTATTCTGTAGTTATAAAAGATATAAAATTAAGCTAAGAGAAATCTCTTAGCTTTTTAATTTTCATAATATAATCTAATTAAATATACTTTAGGGGTATTAAATAATCTTAAGTCTATCTTTTCTGTGCCAATACCGTTTGATATAAACATCTTATTATAAATACTATCTTTATATTGATTTACATTATTATTATAAAATAATCCTCCAATAAAAGGTAGTCTTATTAATCCTCCTAGGTTATGGGCACTAAGGACTAGATCAACATTACTTGGTAGTTTATCAAAACATACAGGTTCATGACACATAACAATATGAAATCCATCTTTGCTTATAAAATCATATTTATCTTCATTATTACTTACTGAGTCAATACCATCAATATGAATAGGGTTTAAACTATCTTTATATATATTTACTTCTTCATTTTTAAGAAGTTTAAATTTAGAACTTTCCATAATATTTTTATATATTTCGATGTTTGCATAATCATTATCACCATTTATATAAAATTTTCCGTAATTAGCGTTTATCTTACTTAATTCATTTATTATATTGGTTTTATCTTGATCATTTATTATTATATAATTATCTAGAAGATCACCATTAAATAATACTATATCAGCTTTCATTTCATTAATAATTTTAACAACATCTTTTATTTCTTTAATATTAGTGCTTCTTCCATAATGGATATCAGAGAAGAAGGCTATTTTAAATCCATCAAATTCTTTTTCTAAATTGTTGCTTTTAAAACTATATTCTTGACTACTAATATAATGATTTTCTATAAAATGCATATAAATATAAGATAAAAATATAAATATAACTAGAAATAAGATAATTTTGGGTATTAATTTTAATTTCATTTAATCACACTTCCTATTATAATTAATAATATAGATAAGCTATTATGTAAAACATGCATTAAGTATGAAGAAAAGATATTGTTAGTTTTAACATATGTTAGAGCAAAATAATAAGATAATGAAAAGTAAGAAATAATATATAGGTATTCTATATAGTTTGTTCCAGAAGCTATTACATGAGCTAAAGAGAATATTAGAGAAGAAATAAAAATAAATAATTTATCATTTTTTATTAATACTCGAAAATTTTTTCTAAAAGCAATTTCTTCAATGAATGGAGATAGTAAACATGTAATAATAATAGATAATGGAAAATAATTTAATAATTCATTTCTAACAAGAACTTCGTTATTTGGAAGTGAGGAAACAAAGAAACTAATTATTATATTAAATACTATAATGAGTATAATTCCTTTATATAAATTCTTTTAAAGTTCTTTATAAATATTTTTAATTCATTAATTAAATCCTTATTATATTTTAAATATATAATTATAAATAATATAAAATAAACAATTAGTTCTAGTATTATTTTATTTATATTAAAGCTTCTTAGGAAATAGGAAACAGATAAAGGTATAATAATAATATATAATAAAAAAAAGATAAAAATAAATAATAAATCTAATAAATGCTTTTTTTTCATAAACACCATCCTAAGAGAATATTATCATAATTTTATAATATTTTAAATAGGTTCTTTATTTTTAATGTAAATCTTGGTATAATAATTAAGAAAGGGTAAGATAGTATGAATAAGACTTTTGTGAACGATTCATTTTCTGAAGCTTTAGACTTATATTTAAAGTATAAAGATCATCCAGATTTAGCATTATATAATAGCTTTTTAGTTGTAGTTATAAGAACACTTGTCTTTATTTATAGTGAACTAGATATAGTTAATCCTTATATAACTTTTAATGAAAGTAATATGGGTGGATTAGATGAAAATTTAAAAAAATATGGATTAAGTGATAAATTATTAAAGAAGTTTAAAGAAGCATTTATAAGTTTTAAAGATAGTATTAATACAAGCCCTAATAAAGCATTTCTTGATATAGAAAAAATATTAGTTGAAATGTATGTATTAAAAGTAAAGAGTGTAGGATTAGATAATTCTAATTTAGATAGTTTTAAACAATTATTATATTTAAGTAGTACTTCAAATAATTATATGAAAAATGATTTAGATAAATATTTAACAAAAAAAGATATTATAGATAAATATTTAAATTTTAAGTTGTTTAGTATTAATAATAATTTTAATTTAGAGAATGTTAAAAGACATACTTTAAGAGATGAAGCTTATATGTTACTTGGTTATAATATGAATCAAGTTAATTCTTTTACAGATCAAGATTTAAAAAGAGTTAATGAAGAGATATATCGTTTCTTTAGGGTTGATAGTAATGAATCAAATAGAGATGTTCTTTTAGATAAAGCTGTAGAATATTATAAGAGATATGGTAATAAAGTTACAACTGGTAATGGTTTTGTTGATTTGCTTGTTTATGCATCTGTTTTAGCAACGGTTGTGTTTATTACAGTTTTATTTGTATATAAATATTTATAATGGGGGGATTATGAAATATATTAATATGTTAGATAACAAGTATTTAGTTGTTAAGGGTGCAGAAAATATAAATAATGAAGAATTGTTAAGCTTAGCAACTGACTATTTTAAAGATTTTGATTATATTGTTGGTGATTATGCTTATTCAAAGTTAAGACTAAAGGGATTTAATAGTAAAACAAATAGTAATTTTAAAGAATATAATGATATTGATAAAGTAGATGATTATCTTAAAAATTATTGTGCTTATGGATGTAAGTATTTTATTTTAGCAAAAGAGAAATAACTTGAAAGTTATAACTATATTTGCTATAATCTTTTTAGAATAGGAAGGGTATTATGAAAGAAAAAGTTATATTAAATCGTACTAATGGTGAAGTATTAGAAAAAGATGTTATTTGTTTTTTTAAGAGTATTATTGATACAAGACCAAATATTAAAGGTGTTAATGTTTTAGTTGTAGATAAAAAAGAAACTAATAATGCTAATCAAGTATTAGAGTTTTTTTGGGAAAAGGATGGAGTATATCAACCAATTTTAGATGATGCTGCATGGTCAGAAGTAAAAGCTACTATTATTGATATTATTCATGGTAATTTTGAAATTGGAAAGACTTTAGAAGTAGTTAATTTAGATAATGTTACTTCTTCATTAAATGATGGAAGAAGTTTAGCTATTGATCCTATAAGAGTAGGAAATTTAAAAACTAATTTTAAAGAAAAGATTGATCAAATAAAAGTAGAAGAAGAAGTGCCTCAAGCAGTTGTTGAAGAAAAAAATATAGAAAATGATGTACCTGTAGTTGATGCAAATAATACAGTAAATGAAATGCCTGCTGTTGAAGATCCAATTGTAAATAATGAAGACGTGGCAAATGTTTCAAATGAAGAAAATATTATACCTAATATTGTTGAAGAACCAATAAGTAATATAGATAGTGATGTAGTTAATCCGTTCTCTGATGTAATTGTAAATAATGGTTTAGAAGAATCTACTAATATAGAACCAGTTATTGATAATAAAGTTGAGGAACAAAAAGTGATAACAAATGTTAATCCATATCAAACATTAAGTGAAGAAATTGATGCGATTGAAAAACGTTATAATGCTGATTTAGAATCATTAAATCAAAAGAGAATTCAAGATATAAATGATGCAATTAAACGTTCTGAAGAAGCTATTGTTAATTTAAAAGAAAAAGCTAGTGAACATTTAAAAAATGCTCAAGCAGCTGAACAAATTGCAACAATAGCATATAATAATGCTCAAAATATAAATATTAATTAAAGAATTAGATGAAACTTCTAATTCTTTTTTTCATATATTTAAGTATGAAAGATAAAATTAGATCTTTATATAATATTGATATAGATAATGTTATATCAAATAATAGTAATTATTTATTTAAATATAATAATGAAGTATATGTTTTTACTAAAATAGATAATTCTATTTTAGATGAATTATCTATTATAAATAAAGAATTAATAGCTAAGGGAATAAAAGTATTACCATTTATATTAAATATATATCATAGTTATATAACTAATATAGATAATAATAATTATATATTAGTTAAATATTATAAAGAAATTGAATATGGGATAATATATATTATAAATAGAATATCTATAGATAAAACTTATAATTATAAGAGTAAGTTAAATCATAGTAATTATATTT
>CAZJQA010000025.1:0-650 GCA_964548285.1 uncultured Muribaculaceae bacterium | reverse complement strand
ATTATGGACATCTAAAAATGATTATTTAGAATATCAAATGAATGAATTAAAAGGTAAATATAAAGGTTTAGAAACGTTTTTTGATTATTATATAGGTTTAGCAGAAAATGCATTAAATTATTTTAAGGAAGGCTTAAAATACCTAAATAAAGAGCCTCTTACTTTATCTCATAAGAGGATGCCTTTTCCTTTAATGAATAATGATTATGATAACTCTTTAAATTTTATATTAGATTATGAATTAAGAGATATAGGGGAGTATATAAAAAGTGAAGCTTTAAAGGATAAGAAAAATGCTTTAATTGATTTGGATACTTATCTAAAGATTAACAGACCAAGTTTATTTTTACTATATGTTTTATATTCATGATTATTATATCCAACATATTTTTTTGATATAGAAGAAAATATAATAGAGTATCAAAAGAGTAAAGAATTATTAAATAATATAAATATTAATGAATATGAAACTTTTTTGTATGAAGCGTATCTATTAATATCAAAATATGGACCTATAAGAGAGATTGGTTGGTTAAAAAAGAAGTTATAATGGAACATTAATAACTTCTTTAATTTCTTTAATTTCTTCTTTTAAATATTCTTCAATATTATCTTTTAATGTATAATCTTGTAGTCCACACATCGCGCAT
>CAZJQA010000024.1:2893-10424 GCA_964548285.1 uncultured Muribaculaceae bacterium | reverse complement strand
TGTGGAATATTATTATCTTTTAAAATTTGTTCTTCATTATCTGTTGAACCATCATTTATTACTATATAATCATATTTAATTTTATTTTTAGCATTATATTCATCTATATCCTTTATTGTTTTTAAAATAGATTCTGACTCATTATATGCTGGGATTATAATTATTACCTTTAACATACTTCCACCACCATACATATAGTATAACATAATTATTCAATAATTAAATTTATTTAAAGAAAAAAATAAGCATTTTTTGCTTATTTTATGTACATTTAACTCTATAAATATATACTCCATCTTCTTCATATATTTTTTCTAATAACGAATTATCATAATCAATACATGTCAAATAATAAGTTGGTTTTAACTTACACATATCATTATAATTTAAATTGATTAGAAAAGCATCTGTTTGAATTAATGAAAAACTAGTCTCTTCATCAGTTAAATTAACAGATATATGAGCATAACGATTATATATATCTTTATATTTTCCATTTGTATCAAGTAAATTCCAATTATTAAAATTAGGATAATAATTCGTAGAATTAATAATACGAGCATCATTTGCTAAAGCATAATTAGCATACACATTATTAAACGCCAACCATTTAGCTTCTTCATCTGCTTTACTTAGTTTAAGTATTTCTTTAGCTAAAGGTTTATCTGTAAAAACATCTAAACCCATATTTAATGGAAAAACAGTTAATAAATTAAATATAGCATATATAATCATTATAATATTTAAGATTCTACTATTAAAAGATAAGAAACCATATATATATATCAAATATATAATAAAACTAATAATAATCATTACTTTAGTCATATATATGCCATTAAAATATTCATTAATTTGTAAAGTACCAACATATACTAATAATGAAGTTAACAATATAGAAACTAATAATATAATTACTTTATTAGCTTTTAATCTATCTTTATAATTAGATACTAATCTTATAATTATTAATAAACATATTAAATCAAGTACTGGTTGTAATCTTTCTATTGGAGTTAAATATAATAATGTAAACTTTGTTATAACGCCATTACCTACTAAAATTATATATGTATAAAGTAATCCCAATATAGTTAATAATAATAAGTAATAATCCTTATACTTGTTTTTATAATTTAATATTAATACATATATACTTACTATTAATGGAATTGGAAATAATGCTATAAATCCAGAAGCTTCACATGGATTATTAACATTAACTACTGAAAACAAAATAGAAGCAACATAATAAAATGCTCTTTGAAGACCATCTCCACCAACTACAAATCTTTTTCCTGGATAAACTGTGCTAGTTGTTAATTTATATTGTTCTAGTGAATTAAAGATATTAGGTAAAACAAGTGCAAGAGTAACTATTATAATTGGAATTAGATATAATAAATCAGAATACTTTAGTTTCTTTCTTTCAGTTAATAATAAAGCAAGACATAATACTCCTAAAACATAACCATATGCAACTTGCCATGCAGGATATATATTCATTACAAAACAAGATAAAACAATTCCAAACAAAACTGAAACTAAAAATTTAGATTTTTTTGTTTTACAGTTATTAGAAAAAACATGAAATAAATTAAATAGTAATGATACATATAATAAATATTCTTCACTATCAAACCAAATTGTTATGGGACTAAATAAAGCAAATAAAGTACTTGCTAAAGATAAAAGTTTATTCTTTTTAGTTAAAACCATAAACATTTCAAATAATGAAAAGAAAGCAATAAACCATGGAAGTAATTGATAAAAAGAAAATGCATATTCTACAGGAAGAAATAAAAATCCAATAAATTGAGGTGTTGTTAACAAAGTAAAAATATTTCTACTTGGTAATTTTGGATATAAACTAGTTATTGTATCGTTAGCCATAATATCCTTATTTATAAAAGAATAATTATTATAATATTGAGATAATATTGTTGGTGTTGACACTATATATTCATCAGATCTTATACTACGATTCTTTCCTATAATCGTATCATTTTCTACTGTCAAATAATTAGGCTGTACCCATGTATCAAGAACTCCAGATGATGAATAATTAACTTTAAAAGTAACACAAACAATAAAAATTAATAAACCAAGGTAAAAACGTTTTTCATACATAAAGTCAATTCCTTTTTTTCCTTTAATAAAAATCAAACCAAATAATTCTACTATAAAAGTAATAAATAAAAATCTTTTAAAATTAAATGGAAGTGTATTGTAAACAAATCTTTCTACACCTAAAGGAATAATTAAAAGAAATATCGAATAAAGAAAGAGAAACAGTTTATTATCTTTTAATTTAGAATACATATTTCACCTACTTTTCTAACTTAAACCATGCTTTTTTAGAATAATTATCATTATAATATGGATCATCATTTAATATCTTATTCCATTTATTATACATATATTCACTTTCAATTTTAAATCTTTCATATTTTTCAGGAGTATTATCATACCCACGTGACTTAGATTCAAAATGGAATAATTCTACTTGTGGTAAAAAAACATTATAATATCCTTTTTCTAATAACTTAATATTAAAATCTATATCATTATAAGCAACACGCAAATCTTCTTCTAAACCATTTACTTTTAAATATTTATCTTTAGAGATTAAAAGACAAGCTGCTGTAACTGCTGCATAATTATAAGGAACTCTTAATCTTCCATAATCACCCAAATCATAACGAGAAGCTGCAATATAAGCATGAGAAGCAACACCTCCAAGACCAAGTATTACTCCACCATGTTGAACAGTCTGATCTGGATAAAGAAGTTTTGGTCCAACACAACCAACATGTTTTAAATGAGCATAACCCATCATTATAGTAAGCCATTTATCCGTAATAATTTCTGTATCATTGTTAAGTAAACATACATATTGTCCTGTCGCATGTTTTACAGCTTCATTATTAATTCGTGAATAATTAAATTCATAATCAGCTTTAACTACTTTAAAATTAGTATGTTCCCTTTCATACTTTTTAAATAATTTAAATGTTTCAGATTCAACACTATTATTATCCATAACTATTACTTCAAAATTTTTATAACTTGTTTTCTTATATAAAGATTTTAAACATGTTTCTAATGTATCTGCATAATCCTTAGTAGGAATAATAATTGATACTTTAGGTTCATATTCTAAACTATATTCAATTTTATAATAAGTTGAAACATCATCAACTAACACTTTACCTTTTAATCCTCTTCTTTTTAAGGCATTTTCTAACGCTAAAGCGCCTTTATTAACTGCATAATTCTTATTATTAATAGTCATTGAAGTAGATCCTTCTACCATTCTCCAATGATATAAAATACGTGGAATATGATATATATTATTAGTTTTCTCAGTAACCTTTAAAAACAAATCATAATCCTGAGCGCCTTCTAAACCAACTTCAAATCCACCTACTTCTTCAACTAAATTTTTTCTTATTGTTGTTAAATGACATATATAATTTAAAGACATTAAAGTATCTGGAGACCAATCTGGTTTAAAATTAGGATAAGCTCTTCTTCCTTTAGTATCAAGTTTATCTTCATCTGAATATATAAAATCTAATTTTTGATTATCATTTAATACTTTTACTACTTGATATAATGCATCAGGTGTCAATATATCATCATCATCTACTAATGATATAAATTCTCCATTAGCCATATGTAAAGCATCATTAGTAGCGGCTGAAATATGTCCATTCTTTTTACGATATAAAACTCTAACTCGTTTATCTTTATTAGCATATTCCTCTAATGTTTCTTTAGTTTCCTTTAAAGTTGAAGCATCATCTACTAAACATATTTCAAAATTTTGATATTTACCATTTAATATTGAATCTAAACATTCAGATAAATATTTTCTATTTATATTATATACTGGTATTAATACAGATATTAATGGATTATATGATAACTCTTCATATATAGGTTTTTCTTCATACTTTTCAATCCATCTCTGATAATCACTTACATCATTAGGTTCATTGTATAACTTTTCTCCACGTTGCTCTACACGATTTTTAAAATCATGCCAATATTTTTTCCATAAAGAAATGGGTACTAATAAATGATATTCTTTCCATAAATACTTAATACCTTTAATTAAAGTAATTCTAATAGCTCTTAATTTAGTATATTTAGGATATATAATATCTTTTATTTTTCCTTTAACCCTTTTAAAAATGGTATTACTACCACTATAAATAAGATATTCTTTATCATCACATATAACATATACTAATATATCTTTAGCATCCTTAGAAAATACACTTTTAATTATAAAATGTTTAGTTAATTTGTTAAAATTAATTTCATATTCATTTTCTTTTCCATCAACAAGAACTTTAAAACTAAAATCATCTTTAGTTATATTACCAACTAAAGTTAATCCTGGATTTTTTATTCCTCTAATTGTTTGATGTTCTATCGATATAAAATCGTACTTCATCTAGACCTCCTCAGCAAATCCCTTCTCTAATTTTCTAAATATTTGATATCCAACAATAAATACACATAAAGAAAGAATTCCTATAAATATTAATGATTTTAATTCAGGCATTAGACCATAATAAAATATACTTCTATAAGCATCAATAATATGTGTCATTGGATTTAAATATAAAATCCAACGATATTTTTCAGGGAACATTGTCGCATTATATAATATTGGAGTAGCATAAAAAATAAGTTGTAATATAAATCCTACTAAATACTCAATATCTCTTACATATACATTTATCGCACTTAATATAAATAAGACACCTAAAGTAAGCAAAGCTTGAATAATAGCAATTACTGGTAACCATAACAAATTAAATGTTGGCATTATACCACCTGCAATAACAAATATTAAAATAATAATACAAGAAATCAAGAAATTTATTAAACCAGATGCTACCACACTTATTGGCAATATTTCACGAGGAAAATAAACTTTTTTTATAATTCCCCCATTAATCCATACACAATTACATCCACTAGTAACACATGTTGTAAAAAAGTTCCAAGGTATTACCCCAGTTATTAAGAAAACTAAATAATTATCTTGTTTAACTCTCATAATATATGGAAATACTAAAGCATATACTAAAACCATTAATAATGGATTTAAAAATGACCATAACACTCCTAAAAAAGAACCTTTATATTTACCTCTTATTTCTTTTTGGACATTAGTCTTTAATAATTCACGATACTGAAATAAATTTTTAAATAATTCCATGTTAACCTCTTTCCTTAATGTATTCATCAATTACTATAGATGGTTTACCATCCATTTTAACATGACCATTATCTATCCAAATACATCTATTACACAATTCTTTAACTTTATCTAAACTATGAGTAACAATTACAATAGTTTTTCCACTTTCTTTTAACTCTTCCAATTTAGCATAACATTTTTCTTGGAAATGTTGATCACCTACCGCAAGGATTTCATCAATCAAAAGAATTTCAGCATCTACATTGATTGCTACTGAAAAAGCTAAACGCATATACATACCTGATGAATAAGTACGAACTGGATTATCAATAAATTCACCTAATTCTGAAAATTCAATTATAGTATCTAAACGAGAATCAATATCTTCTTTTGTTAATCCAAATATAGCAGCATTAAAATAAATATTTTCTCTTCCAGTAAAATCTTGATGAAACCCAGCACCTAATTCAAGCAAACTTGTTAGTTTACCATGAACAGTTATGCTACCCTTATTTGGATAATATATTTTAGTCATCATTTTAAGAAGTGTTGACTTACCAGACCCATTAACGCCAATTAAGCCAACAGTTTCACCTTTTTTTATAGTTAAATTTATATCTTCCAAAGCAGTAAACACTTCGTTCTTATTACGATTCCAAAAAAGCATTTGTTCCTTTAATGTATGAGCTTTATCATAATAAATTTTAAAAGACTTAGTAACATTTTTAATCTCTATTGCTACATCAGTATTTTTCATATTGCAATTCACCTTAACTTCTATTAATAGTATAACAAATATATTATTTATTTACAATAAAAGAAAAGATGAGTTAAACTCATCTTAATTGTTCAAAAACATCTTTTAAATCATCATGAATAACTAAACTTGCAACATTATCATAAATAGTTTCATCTTTATTTATTATTATTAAATTATTTTTATCATAATATTTTATCAAAGATGAAGCTGGATATACTGTTAAACTTGTACCAACAACAATTAAAGTATCACATTCTTTTATAGCTTCAATTGACTTATTTAATATATCTTCATCTAAACCTTCTTCATATAAAACAACATCAGGTTTAATAAAACCACCACACTCACAAAGAGGTATTATTTTACTATTAAACACATAATTACCATCATAAAACTTATGACATTTCAAACAGTAATTACGCATAACATTTCCATGTAATTCCAAAACATTTTTTGTTCCTGCAAGTGTATGTAAATTATCTATATTTTGAGTAATAACTGATTTTACTTTACCTTTCTTTTCTAACAAAGAAATATAATTATGTATAATATTTGGCTCATATCCTATTGGATTAAGTCTACTTTTATAAAACTTATAAAAATAAGGCATATCAAAATAGAAAAACCTATGAGATAGAATACTTTCTGGTGGATAATCCCATGATTCATTATATAAACCATCTATACTTCTAAAATCTTTTAAACCACTTAAAGTACTAATACCCGCACCAGTAAAAAAAACTATATTATTACTTCTATTAATAATCTTTTGTAATAAACTAATCTTATTCATCTAATAAATCTTCAAATAAAACATCATACCTAGTTGCAATTAATTCCCAAGTATAATCTTCTTTTACTCTTTTTTTACACTTAAGTCCTAATTTAATAAGTTCTTCTATACCTAAATTATCTACTTTATCAATAACTCTTTGAAGGCTTCCTTCTTCTTTTGTAAAATAATAACAACTATTAACTCCAACTTCTTTATTATAAGATACATCAAATAAAATATTTAAATTAGTTCTTGATAATGCTTCTATTAAAGATGGATTAGTACCACCAGCACTATGACCATGTATATATCCATATGCATTTTCTCTTATATATATTAATCCTTCTTGATCATAAAAAGGTCCCACAAATTTAATACGTGAATCACTAGTAAAATTAGTTTTTTCTAATAATTCATCATAAAATTTATCATGTTCAAGATTAGTAATTATAACTAAATCTCTTTTACTTTTACTATTCATAAATTCTCTTATCATAGTTTCATAATTATTTTCCGGCACAAAACGTCCCACAATTAAATAATAATCATTCTCATGAATACCATAATTCTTAAACATTTTTTTAACATTATTATTTTTTATTCCCTTAATATTAGAAGACCCATATGCAATAAAAGAACTTTTATTATATATTTTATATTTATCATCAATATATCTTTTAATACTTTTAGAATCACATACTACATGATCACTATACCTAACAGATTTTCTTTCACTTAACTTAAAACATTCCTTTATCCACCAAGACCATTTATC
>CAZJQA010000024.1:0-2883 GCA_964548285.1 uncultured Muribaculaceae bacterium | reverse complement strand
CTTTAACGTAATTTTCTATTGCTTTTGAATCACATACAACATAATTTGAAGATTTAATCATTGTTTTTTCAGATATTTTAAAACATTTTTTTATCCACCATGACCATTTTTCTCTTGTCCATTCTAGTCCATCAGGATTTAATACTATCTTGACATTTAACTTATGAAATTTCTTATACCATAATGGCATTAATGGACCAATCTTACAACCTAAAATAACTAAAACACAATTATTTAAATTATTATCTTTAATATATTTTAAAACATATTTAATAGACTTAATAGTGAAATAAAACATAGTTGTAAAACCACTTTTTTTAGTATAAATATTAATATTTACTAAATTATCTTTCTTACTTACTTTATAATTATCCCTCTTATTATGAGTAAGATAAGGTATATAAAAAGTAGAATCTTTATCTAAAGAATAATTAACTAAATTAGTAACAAAAGTCTCCCAACCACCATAATTAAAATTATATCCACGAGAACCAATTATAAAAACATTTTTCATTTAAATCACATCCAAAACGTAACAAAGCCTACCATATAACTAATATAATAAACTATTCTTAATAATATATATTTAAATATATTTATTTTTCGATAACGTGTTTCATAATAAAACATGCTATCTTTTAATATTTTATATTTTTTTAACTTATTTAAACTTTTATCAACACTCAATGACAAATTATGAATAACACTTATTGAAGTATCAACATATATACCAAGATTATTCTTCTTAGCTTTATACGATAATATATTTTCTTCATAATATAAGAATGTATTAGTATCAAAATAATTAATTTTCTTAAAATCTTTTAAACGACCTATAAAAAAACATCCATGAATAACATCAACTTCATTTAATCCATCTTTATAATATGAATCTTTATATGTTATAAGTTTCTTAGCATATTTATGAAAATAATTCATTGTTGATAATAATTCATATAAATAAGATGGTGTCTTCCAACCCTTTATAATATTACCATGTTCTAATATTTTTGGTCCTAAGAAAGATACTTTAGAATTTTTCATACGAGATATTAATTCTTCAATAACACTTTCTTCAACAATAATATCAGGATTAGAAATAATTGCATAATCAAAACCATGCTCATATAAATATTTTAAACCAAGATTATTACCATAAGCATATCCTAAATTTTTCTTGTTTTTAATAATAGTTATTTTATTATTCTCAAGGGGTTTTAAATGATTAAAAGAATCATCTGTACTTGCATTATCAACAATAATTATCTTTTTTAAACATTTATAATCTTTAATCATATCAATTATCTTTAAGGTATTTTCATAATCATTATAATTTAAAATAATTATCCCTGTTTTCATAAATACTCTCTTTCATGCAATAATTGTAACATTTTACATAGAAAAATAAAAGAGTTATGTTGTAATAACCCTTTTTCCTATTAGGCAATTATATATATATCATTGTGATAATCCTCAATACTTTTTAATTAATTTTTTAATTCTAGGTTTAAGATCATATATTTCTTCAGATGTTATTACACCAGATTCATTAATAGACAATTCAGGAATTACAATACCAGTTTCTAGTTCAATCCAATCTGCTAATAATCTTCTATGACAAAAATGTTCTTTATTTATTTCTAATCCAGGCAACTCATGACAAAGCAATATTATTTCTTCTCCAAATTTTTGTTTTAAAGTATCCATTAATTCATTTGGATTTAATTCTTTTAATCTTAAATTATAAAACTCTTTTATATACCAATTGATTAGCTCATCTTCTGTTAAATTATCAGGATTTTGATCATAGTATTGCCATAGATATAGTCTTGGAGACATTTTCTTATATGCATTACCATAAAACCCCCAGGCATTACCACCATCTCCAGTAATTGATACTAAATTACCACTTTTAGCATTTGCATAACAACTTGTTCCTTTTATAATCATTAAAACCACCACCAAATTAATTCAAATTATATCACAAATTTTTGCTAGTTAATTGATTTATTCATTCTTTTTCACTTAATTCTCTTTTTGAAAAATTATTATTTATTGCAATATTGATATAATACATTAATTTATTAATATCTTTTATTGATAACAGTTCAGAATAATGACTCCAAGTCAAATGTGTCGCAAGTTGCGACACTTTTTCATCTTTAAACATATTATAAAACTGCTTCATTCTAAACAAAGTTCTACGATTATATTTTTTACCAACTTCAACAACTAACTTTTTAGAATATTCATCTATAATGTTATCTCCGTATCTTCCACCAGCTTCAGTTAATAATTTGCCTATTTCAAAATATGTGATAACTTTATATCTTTCTTTTGAATATACTTCATTATCTATTATTTTATTTTAAACATAACACTACCATCTTCATCTGTTCTATATATTTTTATACTAATTTATATTCTCTAATAGCAATTCTTTCATCTGAACAATATTCTATAACAAACTTATACTCTCGCTTGCATATTAAGATTCCAATTATCTTTTTGAAAGATTTCTTTTTTCTATCTGTTCGGCATAATAATTTATTTCATTTTTGTTAGTTAAACTAAACAATTGTCTTATGTGACTAATTGATAATTTGGTCCCCAGTGGGGACCATTTTTGTTTCTCAAAGAATTGATACAATTGTCTCATTCTTCTTAATGTTCTAGGATTATATTTTTTATCAACTTCAACTTTTAATTTATTAGAATAATTACCAATAATATTTTCACCATAAGCACTACCAGCTTCCAACAGTAGTTTGCCTACTTCATAATGTGTAATTAAAGTATGCTTTTCTTTCGAATAATCCTTCACTTTAGAATATACTTCATCATCAATCAATTTGTTTTTTATTTCATTATAATAATTCATAT
>CAZJQA010000023.1:0-10590 GCA_964548285.1 uncultured Muribaculaceae bacterium | reverse complement strand
CATATCCTTTATATTTTTTGGATTTTGAATCATATGAAGAAGCAGTTCCAAAATTTAATGGAACTAGACCATATCAGCAAATAACATTTCAGTATAGTTTGCATTATTATTTAGAAAGTGGTGGAGAGTTATATCATAAAGAATATTTATCAAGTGATTATAATGATGATCCTCGAATAAAATTAGCAGAAAAGTTATGTCAAGATATACCTAAAGATGTTACAATTTTAGCTTATAATATGTCATTTGAAAAAACAAGAATAAAAGAAATGGCTTTACTATGTCCTGGATTAAAAGAACACCTTATGAATATTCATGATAATATAAAAGACTTGTTACCAATATTTAATAAAAGACATTATTATTCAAAAAATATGCAAGGAAAAAGCACTATTAAATATGTATTACCATCACTATTTCCAAATGATCCTCAGTTAAATTATCATAATTTAGAACAAGTACATAAAGGTGATGAAGCAAGCAACGCTTATCTTAGTTTATCATCTTTAAATCCTGATGAAGAAACAAGATTAAGAAATAATATGCTTAAATATTGTTGTTTAGATACATATGCGATGGTTAAAATATATAATAAATTAAAAGAGGCAGTTAAATAGGACTAATCCGTTTGACAACCGCTTTTTTATTTGATAAAATACTTATGTTTTGTGAGTTTTCATGAAACCGCTCGAAAAAGGTTATAAAACGTAAGTACCTTATTAGGCGCGTCTTAAATATGAAGGAGGTAAGAAATGAAAGCTGTTATTGAAACTGGTGGTAAACAATATTATGTTGCTGTTGGTGATGTTATCTATGTAGAAAAATTACCAAACGAAGAACAAACTGAAGTTGAATTTACTAATGTTTTATTTGTTGATGGAAAGTCTGGTAACCCATATGTAAAGGGTGCTAAGGTTGTTGGTACTGTTGAAAAACATGGTAAACAAAAGAAAATTATTGTTTTTAAATATCGTCCTAAAAAGAAATTCCGTAAAAAACAAGGACATAGACAACCATATACAAAAGTTACTATTAAGAGTATCGTTAAGTAATGATTAAAATTGATATTAAAAAAGTAAAAGGAAATATTAGTAGTGTTTGTTTAACTGGACATGCAATGTATGATGATTTTGGAAAAGATATTGTCTGTGCCGGAGTCTCATCAATATTAACAACTACTGTTAATGGAATATTAATGTTTGGTAAAACAATTGAAATAAATGAAGGTAAAATGTTTGTTATAAAAGTTATTCAAAATAATGAAATTACATCAAAATTACTTTTAAACATGATTTTGCTATTTAAAGAATTAGAAACTAATTATCCTAAAAATATTAAAATTAGAGAGGAAGATATTGATGAATAGAATGATTTTAAATCTTCAAAGATTTGCTCACGTTAAAGCTCAAGGTTCTACTCAAAATGGTCGTGATTCAAGAGGCCGTAGATTAGGTGCTAAAAAAGCTGATGGTGCTAGTGTTGTTGCAGGTAACATTATATATCGTCAAAGAGGAACTAAAATTTATCCAGGATTAAACGTTGGAATGGGTAAAGACCACACTTTGTTTGCTAAAGTTGATGGAATAGTTCGTTATGAAAGATCTGGAAGAGATAAGAGAAAAGCAAGTGTTTACGAAAAGTAAGCACTTTTTTTATAATATAAAGACATAAAAAAAACTAAGTAGATTACTACTTAGTTTCTTTCTTTGCTTCACGTGCACTAATAATTACTTTTACTCCGTTAATTGTTTTCTTTTGTAGATTTGGTTTTTGAGCTCTTTTAGTAGCATTTAAAGCTTTACTTCTTGAATTAATAATTAAAGGCTTTTTAGTTGATACTTTCTTTGCCATTTTTTTCACCTCACATCTCATTTCTTTAAAAATTTTAACAAAATTAATTGTATAAGTCAAATGTTTTTTCTTGCATGTAAGAAAAACCTATGCTAAAATACTTATAGTTTTGCGAGGAGGGATATTATGGCTAAAAATGAGGATAGACAATATATCGGATTAAAATGTAGCGAATGTGGAAAACAAATTCGACCTACTATTAAAAATAAGAAAAATACTACTGACAAATTAGAATTAAATAAATTTTGTCCAAATTGTCGTAAAGTAACAGTTTTTAAAGAAACTAAAATTGGAAAATAATAATACAGAGGGAGATTTAATATGAATATTAATATTAATGATATTAAAAATGGTATGACTATCATCATTGATGGTAATTTATGCCAAATTGTTGAATTTCAACATGTTAAACCTGGTAAAGGAAGTGCCTTTGTTAGAATTAAATTAAGAAATTTAAGAACTGGTGCTGTAGTTGAAAATTCATATAATACTAATATAAAGATTGAAAGAGCAATGGTAGATCATAATCATGTTCAATTCTTATATCAAAGTGGAGATTCATATGTATTTATGAATACTGAAACATATGATCAAATTGAAGTTCCTGAAAAATTACTAGATGCACAAAAGAAATATATAAAAGAAGGTCTTGAAATTCAACTTGATTATTATAATAGTGAATTAATTGGAGTATCATTACCTGAAAAGATAACTTATAAAGTAACTAGTACTGAACCTGCTGTTAAAGGTAACACTACTAATAACGCAATGAAAGATGCCACTTTAGAAAATGGAAATGTTGTTAAAGTTCCATTATTCATCAATGAAGGTGAAGAAATTGTTGTTTCAACAATTGATGGTAAGTATTGTGGAAGAGCATAAGCTCTTTTTTTATTTTTAAAATAAATAAAAAGGGTAATATTTTTTATAAAAGTATGTTAAAATATTAAACAGAAAGGAAGAATTGTATGTTTGTTGATGAAGTTAAAATAGAACTTTTTGCAGGAAATGGTGGCGATGGTTGTACATCATTTAGACGTGAAAAATTTGTTCCAATGGGCGGACCTGATGGTGGATCTGGTGGACGTGGTGGAAATATTATCTTTGAAGTCGATAAAAATCTGAAAACTCTTTTAGATTTAAAATATCATAAAATTATAAAAGCTAATAAAGGAAGTAATGGTAAAGGAAAAAATATGCATGGTAAAAATGCTGATGATATCATTATTAAAATTCCACCTGGGACAATACTATATGATGAAAACAATAATAAAATAGCCGATTTAGTAACTGATAAAGAAAAATTTATCGTTGCTCATGGTGGACGTGGTGGAAGAGGTAATGCTGCCTTTAATAATAGTTCACATGCTCCTAAATTTTCAGAATTAGGTGAACCTGGAGAACATAAAAAGATTAAATGTGAATTAGAACTTCTTGCAGATGTTGGATTAATTGGTATGCCATCAGTAGGTAAAAGCACATTACTTAGTGTAATATCAAATTCTAAACCTAAAATAGCAGAGTATCATTTTACAACTTTATCTCCAAATTTAGGTGTTGTAAAACTTAAAAACGATTCTTTTGTAGTTGCCGATTTACCAGGTTTAATAGAAGGCGCCAGTAATGGTGTGGGTCTTGGTGAAGATTTTTTAAAACACGCTAGTAGAACAAAGATTTTATTGCATGTTATTGATATGGCAGCAGTAGAAGGTAGAGATCCTCTAAATGACTATGAGATAATTCGTAATGAAGTCGTAACATTTGGTAAAGGATTAGAAAATAAAAAAGAAATAATAGTTGCTAATAAGATGGATTTAGACACTGCTTCTGATAACCTAGTTAAGTTCAAAGAAAAATATCCTGACAAAGAGATATATCCTATTAGTGGGGTAAGTCATATGGGTATTGATGAACTTTTATACCATGTTAATGATGCCTTAAAAGATATTCATGAAGAAATAACAAAGGATGAAGAACAAGAATTTGTTTATAGTGAAGAAGATACTAAAGAGTTTACTATAACAAAAGACGATAAATACTTTGTTATACATGGTGAAAAGATTGAAAAATTATTTAAAATGACTAGATTTAGTGAAGAAGAAAGTGTTAATAGGTTTGCACGTATCTTAAAAGGTATGGGTGTAGAAGAAGAATTATTTAAAATGGGAGCAAAATATGGTGATGAAATATGCATTTTAGACTATGTTTTTGAACTTAGACCATAAAGGAAGGAAATAAAAATGGATTTAATTGATATATACAAAACAAAAAAAATTGGAGATAAAATTGAAGTTGAAGGTTGGGTAAGAAGCAATCGTAATCAAAAAGAATTTGGTTTTTTAGACTTTTATGATGGAACAAGCATTGAGACTTTACAAATTGTTTATAATAAAGATTTAAATAACTTTGATGATGTTTCACATATTCTTGCTGGCACTAGTATAACAGCATCTGGTACATTAGTAGAATCGAATGGTAAACAAGCATTTGAACTAAATCCTACTAGTATTAACATCGTTGGAGAGTGTCCTAGTGATTATCCTATTCAACCAAAAAGACATACAATGGAATTTTTAAGAAGTGTCGCATATTTAAGACCTCGTACAAAATTATTTCAAGCAGTTTTTAGAATTAGATCAGTTGCTGCAATGGGAATACATGATTATTTTCAAACACACAATTATACTTATGTTAACACCCCATTAATAACTAATTCTGATTGCGAAGGTGAAAATCAAATGTTTAAAGTAACAACATTTGATTTGGATAATATTCCAAAAGATAAAGATGGTAAAGTTATATATGAAAAAGATCTATTTGGAAAGCAAGCCTTTATAACAGGAACAGGACAACTTCATGGAGAAACTTTTGCAATGGCTTTTAAAAAAATATATACTTTTGGACCAACTTTTAGAACAGAAAAATCAAACACAAAAACACATGCGAATGAATTCTGGATGATAGAGCCAGAAATGGCATTTATGCATTTAGATGATTTAATGAATTCAGAAGAAGAAATGCTTAAAAGTGTAGTTTCATATGTTTTAAAAAATGCTGCAAAAGAAATAGCTTATCTAGATAAATTTGTTACTCCAGGATTAAAAGATAAACTAGAAAAAGTAGTTAATTCTAAATTTAAAAGAATAACTCATCACGAAGCTATCGATATTTTATTAAATTCCAAGGAAAAATGGGAATTTATACCAGATTATGAAAGTGATATAGCCAAAGAACATGAAAAATATTTAACAGAATATTTTAACAGCCCAGTATTTATTTATAATTGGCCAAAGGATATAAAAGCTTGGTATATGAAATTAAATGATGATGGAAAGACAGTTGCCGCTGTTGATCTTGAAGTACCAGGTTCAGGTGAACTTATGGGCGGATCTGAACGTGAAGTTCGAATGGATAAATTAGAAGAATTAATTAAAGCTCATAATGTAGATAAATCTAGTATAGATTGGTACATCAACACAAGAAGATTTGGAGGATGCTATCATTCAGGTTATGGTCTTGGATTTGAAAGACTTATTATGTATTTAACAGGAATTGAAAATATTAGAGATGTTATACCATTCCCTAGAACTCCTGGTTCTTGTGAATATTAGAAAGGATAAACATGAAATTTACAAAAGAGATGGTTGATAAGTATGCCAAAGATTTACTTATTGGCTTAAGTGAAGAAGAAAATAAAATGGTTTTAGATGAATTTTCTTTGATTGATGAAAAGATGTCTTTATTAGAAAAAAGAGCTGATTTATTGGATGAAGATCCAATAAGTCATCCTTTTGTTTTAAGTGATGCGTATTTAAGAGAAGATGAAGTAAGTGATGAATTAGATATAGATGATATTTTATTAAATGCAAAGAATAAAACAGATGATGAAATCATTGTTCCAAAGGTGGTTTAAATGAAGAGCTTAATAGAAGATTTACATAAAAATAATTCTAAAGTTAATTTAGAAAAGATACATAACGATGTAGTAAATAATAATAAATTATATAATTCTTTTGTAACAATAATTGATGATTATAAACTTAATGATAATGACAATATATTAAGTAATATTTGTTATGCTATGAAAGATAATATATCAACTAAAGGAATATTAACAACTGCATCATCTAATACTTTAAAAGATTACATACCTCCTTACAACGCCACTGTATATCAAAGATTATTAAATAGTGGAGCTATAATGGTTGGTAAAACTAGTATGGACGAGTTTGGTATGGGTGGAAAAGGTATTACAGCTCATACAGGCATAGTAAAAAATCCTTTTGATACTACTAGAAGTCCAGGAGGTTCATCTGCTGGTTCTGCAGTTGCTGTAGCATCAAATTTAGTTCCATTTGCAATTGGCAGCGATACAGGAGATTCAGTTAGAAAGCCTGCTGCTTATTGCGGTATTGTTGGATATAAGCCAACTTACGGAATGATTTCACGTTATGGATTACTACCATTTGCATCTTCTTTAGATCACATTGGCGTTCTAACTAAATATGTAAAGGATGCAGCTATTGTTGTAGATGAAATAAAAGGAAGAGATATACATGATATGACTAGTATTGATTCATCATCTATTAACTTACTTAAGAATTTAGATATGATGAAAGGTAAGAAGACTAAATTATTCTATATAAAAGAAATAGTAGACCCTAGCATATCTGATGATAAAGAATATCAAGAAATGTTAAAATCATTTAATAAATCTATTGAATGTGCCAAAAAACTTGGAATGTAAGTATATGAAGAAAGCATTTCTAAAGATTTATTATCATTATTAAGTGTTTCTTATACCTGTATTTCTGCATCGGAAGCTACAAGTAATATGTCTAATTTAACCGGCATTATTTTTGGACCACGTGGTGAAGGAAATGATGTTAACGAAATGATGATAGACTATCGAACAAAAGGTTTTTCACCATTAATTAAAAGAAGATTTGTTATTGGATCATATGTATTACAAAAAGAAAATCAAGAAAAATATTTAAATAATGCTAAACGAATAAGAGCAAAAATTGTAGGAATATTAAGAGAACTATTTAAAAAATATGATGCATTAATACTTCCTGCATCTAAAGGTATTGCGCCAAAGATTGCTGAAGTATCTGACAGTTTTACCAATAGTGATTTGATATTATTGAAAATCATATGGTAATGGGAAATTTTGGTGGTATGCCAAGTATAACAATACCAAGTGATTATATAGATAATATGCCTATCGGAATTAATTTAACAAGTGATATATATCAAGATGAAAAATTACTTAGTATAGCAGGACTTCTAGAGGATGAGATAAAATTTGATGAAAAGAGGGATATAAATGGAATTTAAACCAACAATTGGAATAGAAATGCATGCCGAATTAATTTCTAATAGCAAAGCATTTTCTACATCTAAAAACACATTTACAAGACATCCTAATACTCATGTTACTCCTCTAGATTTAGCATTACCTGGAACGTTACCACAAGTAAATAAAGAAATTGTTCGTAAAGGAATAATGATGGCATCTATTCTTAATTGTAACATTCCAAATTACTTAGTATTTGATAGAAAAAATTATTATTATCCTGATTTACCAAAAGGATATCAAATTACGCAAAGTAGTTATCCAATTGGAACAAATGGTCATATCACAGTTCCATATAAAGATGGATATTTAGATGTCTTAATACACGATATTCATATAGAAGAAGATAGTGCGCGTTTAGAACATCTAGAAACTGAAACATTAATCGATTATAACCGTGCTGGTATTCCACTACTTGAACTTGTAACTGAACCAACATTTCACAATAAAGATGAAGTAATTGCTTTTCTTGAATATATAAGATTAGTATATCAATATATGGACATTTCAGAAGCCAATATTAAACGTGGTGAAATTCGTTGTGATGTTAATATATCTCTAAGTAATAATGATTCTTTAGGAACTAAAGTTGAAATAAAAAATGTTGGATCTTTTACAAACATTGCTAAAGTTATTGATATTGAAATTAAAAGACAACAAGAGCTATTAGAAAACAATAGAGGAAATGAAATAATACAAGAGACAAGAAGATTTGATGAAGAACATAATCAAACAATTAGAATGCGTAGTAAAGCAGACGCAATAGATTATAAATATTTTATTGACCCTAATATTCCTATGATTAGGATTAGTGATGAATTTATTAATGAAGTAAGAAACAGTATAACAGAGTTACCTATTGATAAACAAAAACGTTATCTAGATTTTGGCCTTTCATTAAATGATGCTAATTTAATTATTAGAGATAAAGATTTAGCAATATATTATGATAATTTAGTTGCCTTAGATAAAGAACCTATTATAAGTGCTAATTTCTTGCTTACTAATATATTGGCTTATTTAAAAGAAGAAGAAATCGGTATAAAAGATTTTCCAATAAAAGAAGAAGATTTAGCTATTCTAATTAAACAAATTAGTGAAAAAAAGATGTCTAATAAGCAAGCTAAAGATATATATAATACAGCATTAAAGAATAAAATTAGTATTGCTGAGGCTATCAAAAGTGCAGATAAAGAAATAAATGATCAAGATGAAATCAGAAATATTGCTCAAAAGCTTATTAATGATAATCCTACAAAAGTAGAAGAATATAAAAATGGACGTACAAACTTATTTAATTTCTTTGTTGGTGGTGTAATGAAAGAAACTAAAGGACTTGCTAATCCTGTTATAACAAAGGATATAATATCAAGTTTGTTAGATAATTAATATATTCGACAAAATAATTAATTTAAATATTTTATAATATAATTGGTGATATTATGAAACGATTTAAAACATATAAAAGAAAAAGTCATAAGAAGTTTTATTTAATTATAAAAATTCTAACTTTTTCTTTTTTTATATTTAAAATTGACAAACTTTTATTAAATGATAAATTTATTAATTTAATTAATGATTATTATTTTAATAAAATAGAAGCTAAAGAAGAACTTGTGAGTTTAAACATAGTCGATGAAAAAAAGCCTGTTATTTATATATATAATACTCATCAAAAAGAAGAATATATTGGAGGAGTATTAGATGATTATGATGTAATGCCAAGTGTTTTTCTGGCTTCTAAACGTTTAAAAGAAAATCTTATGAAATTAGGAATTGAGACAATAATAGAAGAAACAAACATGGAAGAAGAATTATATAATAGAGGACTTAATTTTAATTATAGTTATCGTTTAAGCAAAGAACTATTATTAAATAAAATAAATGAATATCCATCATTAGAATATTTTATTGATTTACACAGGGACGCTATTCCATATGATAGAAGTGTAATAACATATTTAGACAAAGATTATGCTAAGGTGTTATTTGTTATTGGTATAGACTTGCCAACATATCAAGATAACGCTGCATTAGCAAAAACTATTAGTGATAAATTAAATCAATATGTTCCAGGTATTAGTAGAGGTATTATGTATAAGAATCATGGTAACGGAGATTATAACCTAGATGTATCGAGTAATGCACTACTAATTGAACTTGGTGGTGAATATAATAAATTTAGTGAAGTAAATAACACATTAGGAATATTAGCATCATGTTATATGGAGGTTATTAATGGAAAATAGTAAGAAGAAAACTAATTGGTTTTTAAAAATATTGTTTGTCTTATTTCTTTTATATTCATCATTGCTCATTGCTATAGAATCTGGATATTATGAAGCTAAGTTAAATCAAAAAACGACTTTAACAGATGAAGCTATCAAAAGATTTGAAAAAGATGTAAAAGATGGTAAAGACGTAACATTAACTGATTATGTCGAAGAACAAGTTGATTATTCAAGCAATGCATATAAGTTAGGGCAGGTAATATCTAGAGGTACAGAAAAATTTATGGGGGATGGCATAAATGGAATTGCAAATGTCTTAAAATTACTTTTTTCATAAAAATTGTAAAAAAATAAAGGAAATCTAACATTTTATTTGAATAATAATAGTAGGAGGTAAATACTTCCTTAGAAAGGAGATAAAATGTTAGAGTTTCTTAAAGAAAGAAAATTGGTAATCGGATTAATTATTTCTTTAATAGTGTCATTTGTTATGAGTTTTATGTATTTTAGAGAAGTTAATGCTAGTGAAGCTTATATTTGCCCTAAAGTTCAAAGTGAAGAAGATCTTACGTTTGACTTTGAAAAAGAACTACAGGACGTTGATGTAACTAACAATTTGACGGTAGACATTAAAGGTGCTGTTATAAATCCAGGTGTATATACCGTTTCCAAAGGTTCTATAATAAATGATGTTATAACTTTAGCTGGTGGTTTAAGAGAAGACGCAAATACTTACAATTTAAATTTATCAAAAAAAGTTACTAATGAAATGGTTATCACTGTTTATACTAATGAAGAAGTAAAAAAACTATCCTTAAATGAATCTATTAAAGAAAGTGATAGTGCAACAAAAAGTAAAAGCAAGGCAAGTACAAATTCCAAGGTTTCTCTTAATAATGCTACGCTTGAAGAATTAGTTAGTTTACCAGGACTTGGGGAAGCAAAGGCCAAACTCATTATATCTTATCGAGAAAATTGCGGTCCATTTGTTTCCAAAGAAGAATTAAAGAATATTAAAGGCATTGGCGAAAGTGTTTATGCAAAATTATCGTCATATATTACTTTATAGAATTCTTTTTTGGGTATTATTAATATTAGCACTATGTCGAATTATATGCTGTATATTCTTTAAAGAACAAAGTAAGTTTT
>CAZJQA010000022.1:0-10768 GCA_964548285.1 uncultured Muribaculaceae bacterium | reverse complement strand
TACCAGTATATGTCCATCCTACAAGATTTTGAGTGCTACTCCAAATTGTTTCAGTTCTTTCTCCACCGTTTACATATGTTGCATCCATTGTTTCTCTACCTTTATTACGAACACAAACTGATCCATTTATTGAATATCCACTAGGGCAGTTATATTTAACAAAATATGTTTTAGCTTCAATCACACATCTATCTCCTACTAAAGTTGCTTCTTGATTGCTACAATAATAGTATGCATCAGTAGTTGTTTTTTTATAACATCTTGTTGAACTTCCACTTGAAGTTTTAGTGTATCCTTCAGGACATGTATAAATATCATTATCAGTTATTGTAGGTTCCATTTCTTTTACGCATTTATTGTTGCTTGTTAATGTATAACCATTAGAGCAACTATATTTATTTATTTCTTTGATGTTAGCTTTAACATACTTAACACATTTTATGTTATCTCCATAACCACTTCTAGTATAACCACTTGGACATGTATAAGTTGTTTTTACTGTCTTATATTTTGGATTAGTAACTTTATAGCATTCTTTTCCATCACTTGATAGATGATATCCATCATTGCATGATTTTTTTATATAATCTTCATCATAATGACGGCAAATTGTTCCTACAAGTTCATCATCATTATCACATTCATAGATATACTTTTTAATATATTTATTATAAATAGTTCTACCATTAGAATCACTTGTTTCTTCATACATAACTAATGCAGTATTTTTTCCTTTATTATATGTTTTAGTACTAAATAACCAATCACTTAAAATCTTTGTGGCATTGTATTTTGTGTAGCATGAATTCATGCTACTATCTTTATAACCAGTTACACATGAAATATTATAATTCTTTTTAAGGTGACACTTTCCATCTAATGCTAGAGCTCCAGTTGCACAGTAAGCTTGACTATTAGTTATATCTACAGAAGTTTCATACATACAATATGTTCCTGTTAATACTGAATTTTCATCACAAGAATATTCTTTAGAAGTATTTTTTGATGCATCATATTCTTTTACACATTTTCCATTAATAAGATTATATCCTGTGCTACATGATAATTTAGATTCATCTTTAGAAACTATTGGATCAGCATATTGATAACTATAACCTTGAGCTTTATAATTAGCTCTTGTGTCGCTTGATGGAACAACTCTATATACAGGTGATGCATTTATAGTTTCAACAATTTTATCTCCGTAACAATATGGTCCTAGATTAGTGTATCCTTCTGGACATTCATAATGAGCTTTATCTTTAACAGTTCTTGTTTGTTCATATAATAATTGTTTGCTTTCTTCCTCATGCTTTTCTTCATTATATGAAATATCAAAATTCTTTTCTTCTGATTTACCTCCACAGCTCAAATAAACGTGTAAATCATAGTTTTCATTGTTATCTTTTTTAGTTAGATCAACAAAACTATAACGACCACTGCAAGAATCTCCATTAACTTTTAAATTATTTATAATTCCTAAATCTTTCATCTCATCTAATGTCATAGTTAAAGTTTCATCATTTGCAATATTTCGATTATTAGGAAATTTGTAATAATTAAAAGCTGCATCTTTTATTTTGACGATATTATTGCTGAAAGTATCTCTATTAAATAAAGTACTTATTTGTCTATATACAAATATTAATGCAAAGATAACTAAAACAAATATACCAAATTTAACTAAGATAGAAGTCCAATCTGCTTTAAATGTATATTCTTTTTTGTTTTTATCGTGTTCTTCCATCTTTTTAGTTTCTTCATCAATTTCTTGCTTTAGCTTTTCTTCTTCACTAAGTTTTGGTTCTTCTTCAATACTTTCTAATTCTTCTTCTTTTTCAGCATTTTCTTCTATGTTCTTCTTAATATTTTTATTTTCTTCTTCAAAATCGTCGTACACTAAAATCCCCCCTTACAAAGAAATTTTTCATTTATATGATACCTCAAATGATTTGAATTTGCAATATATATATGTTATAATTCGGTCACGGGGTAGTTTTGGTTTTGACAGCATTTACTTGTTAAGACTGCAAGTAGTAGGCATACTTAAAATGCGCAATTAAAATTAAACGACGAAGATTATTCTTTCGCTTCTTTCGCTCCTGTAGCAGCCTAGTTTAAGGTATAAAGAAGGCCTCTATTAACTTTCTCTTATAGGGTTATTAGAAGTTCATAAATATAAGATATATAAAATTATTTGTCTTAGATAATTTTACGAATATTAATAAGACTCGTATTTATATTTGATGTGTTAGATTCATTGTAAATATTAAATTTAATTCTAACTAAACTTGTAGACGTTTTAATAAAGGAATGTTTGGACAGGAGTTCAACTCTCCTCTACTCCACCATGTTAGTAAGAACTCCATCTATTACTTTATAGGTACATTTGCATACAGAATAGATTTAAGAATACATAATAATATAGATTTAAGAATACATAATAATACTTGAAAATATTAAATATTTATGTTATTATGCATATGAATGAAGGAAACTTCATACAATAAAAAAGGGAACATTCAGTTTTCCAATGTTGAATGTCTACCCAAATAAATTTAATTCAAATGCGAATTAAGTGTCATTTTTTTATAACTACTATCAAAATGATTAGGATAAATAAAATGATAGCAATGTATCGAAGAACTTTGATTACAAAGTCTCTTTTTTTCATCATTATCAAACCTCCTCTCTATAAGAGATTCGGTAGACACTCAACAACTAAATATTCCTAAAATAGTTATAACAAACTTTTGTTTTATAATCAATAATAAATTGCAAATACATTTAATTTAATGACATAAAAAGATCACTTAAGAAAAAAAATAAATAATTATAAACAGAAGATAAATAATAATATAAAAAAATAACTCAGATAAATAAATCTGAGTTATTTTACTTAATTATCTTTGCTTTTCTTTATATTCATCTAATAATAAAGTAGCAAATTTAGCATTAGCAATAGTCATTTCTGGAATAGTCCAAATCCATAATATTCCAAATGTTAAAACACCTAAGAGTATCATTAAAGTATAGTATAAATACAGCATGAAATATTCCATTTTATGACCATTCATTAGTTCTTTACTTAAATCTAAAACTTCTTTAGTTTTTAAATCATTAAAATCATCATCAGCTAATATATAATCTGTTAAAGCATATTCAATACTTTTAATTATTCCAGGAATAATTAATAATAAAGTATATAGAGTAACTATAATGCTTTTTAAAACATTAACTAAGAAGATTCTAATAATATCACTATACTTACTAAAAATTTGTTCAATATCAAATTTTTTGCCATGTACTAAATTAATTAAGTAAAAAACCATACCAATTGTCATAGGTAACATTAAAATGCTTAATGCAGATTCTAATAATAATGAAAGACTATTTTGATTATTTATTTCATAGCTACCAGTACTAGTTACAATAACACCAGAAGCTATTCCAAAAATAAATTCAATAACAAGAAGAACTGACCATACATTCCATTTATTACCTTTTAAATGTTTGCCTGCCCAAATTCTAGCTTTACTTCCCATAAACTCCTCCTTAGTTATAGATTACTAAAAACTTATAGAATTTGCAAGTGGTAATTTATAGACAAAATTAATAATAGTTGTATAATAAATTACGGTGATTTATATGGATGTTTTTTCATTTTATAAAAGTATAAAAAGTTTTCCTCAAAACAAATTCATGATTTATATCTATATCTTAACAACATATAATTTAAATGAACTCTTTATTGCTGACATATATGAAGATTATGTTGATACAAATCCGTCATATAGGTATTATAATGGTAAAATGAATCTAATACATACAAAATATATAGGCAAATCTATATTCACCTACAAAAATGGCAAAATATTTAATTTATTGAATAATACAGATGATTATGAAATTATAAATAATAATTCTTTTTATATAAAAAACGCAATTACAAATATAATATCATTTAAACATTGTTATAATTTATATAAATCTAATGATCTTAAAAGGAAATTACATAATTAATGGAACTTCCTTTTTTATAATACAATAAATATCAGAATAATGTTTTATTACAAGATTCTATGATTATGCATTTTATCTTTTGATTTTAAATATGGCACAATATCTAATTCATATATAGAATCACATATCTTAAATAAATAAAATCCTACAATTTGATCATATTTATGTTCTTTAAAAGCTGTATACAATGCTTTTTTATATTCATCTCTTTCTCCAGTCTTAATATATACTGGAGGAATATTCTTCACTTTAAACATTAGATTTAATAAACTTCTAAAAGTTCTTTTATTACCATCCAAAAAAGGTTGATAATATATCATATTTGTTACTTCCTTAACACAATAAGTAATATAATCTATAACATTCATATTATCTAATGCATTTTTATATTCCATCTTTTTAGAAGGACTAATATAATTATTTAAAAATTCACTAGCTTCTCTTGCAGAGGGAATATTAATATCCCATTTATTAAGTTTTACTTCATCACTTCTGATAATACCGCCTATTCTAGATTTAAAACTAATTTCTTCAATTTCTTTTTCAATCTCTCTAGCTTTTTTATAGCTTTCCAAATCTTTATTTTCTTTTGCTTTTTCTCTTAGTATTCTTGCTTCTTCTAACTTTTGGTTTTTTAAATCAATAATGTCTTTATTATTCTTTTCATCAGTTGGTTTCCATAATAGATAATTAATATTTAATGCTTCAATAAATATATCTAAATCTTTCTTTTCAACATCATAATCTTGAATATAATTATAAACCAAAGTTAAACCTTTAGTCTGTTCTATATTATCATTCTTTTCTATTAATTTTTCATTACTAATATATTTCCTTTTAAATGAATATATCATAGAGTTATATGATGGTTTAATTCTTTTATTATATATTTCTATTAATCCACGAGGAATACTTGAATTTAAATCATATTTATAAATACTTTTATTTTTTTCTGAAAGCATAAAAGTTTGAAAAGCTATAGCAAATAAATCTCTCTCAGAATTATTTATCTTTGAGTCTAATAAATTACTATTATCTTCCATATAACCATATCCTTTTAAAAAAAGAAACTATTTATTTTTCTTCTAGTTTCTTTAATATACTTTTTGTAACAGCGACTGCTTTTAGTCTTAAATTTTCTGCTGCATCTTCTAAAACAGGTTGACTTTTCTCCTTAGCATAATTAACTAAATCAAGTGCAGACTTTTGTATTTCACGAGCCTTTTTTTCAGCAATTTTTTTGATTTTTTCTTTATCTAAATCCTTTAAAGCATTTTCTATCTCTTCAGTTTTACGAACAACATAAGCTTTAACATCATCTGCATCTATATCACTAGCTTTTTCTTTTAGTTCTTCTAACTTCTTTTTTAAATCTTCTCTGGTTTCCTTACCACTTTTAGGTGCGAATAAAATTCCTAATCCAGCACCAACTAAAGCACCAGTAATAAGTGTCCCTAATTTTCCTTTTTTAGACATATTAATTCCTCCTATTCACCTATATTATATATATAAATATCTTATTTATTCAAGTAATAAAAATAACATTGTCTTTTAATTTACATTATTTTAATGTATAATCTAAATAAAAGGTGGTTATATGAAAACAATTTGTTATTATTTTTTACTTTTTATGACTTACTCTGTATTGGGATGGATACTTGAAGTATCATGTAAGTTGGTAGAAAAGAAAAAATTTATTAATCGTGGCTTCTTAATTGGTCCATATTGTCCAATATATGGATGGGGAGCCTTAATGATGACACTTCTCTTAAAAAAATATTTAAATGACATATTTACTTTATTCATTATGAATATTTTAATATGTTCAATTCTTGAATATTTTACAAGTTATTTTTTGGAAGTTATATTTAAAGCTAGATGGTGGGATTACTCTAACAAGAAATTTAATATTAACGGACGTATTTGTCTTGAAACAATGATTCCCTTTGGTTTATTTGGTTTATTAGTTATGTATGTAATTAATCCTATAATTTTTAATATCTTAAACATGATTCCTATAAGTATTATATATTTTATTTCTATAGTATTATTTTTATTATTATTAATTGATACGATTACTTCTTATTCTATTATCACTAAAATCAAAAATATTAATAAAAAAACTCAATCTCATATATTACTAAAGAAAGATAATACTGAAAAAATCACATTATTAGTAAAAAAAGAATTATTAAACAGTCATAATAAATATTATAATCGTCTAATAAATTCTTTCCCACATATTAAATTTAAATTCTTTAACAAAAAATAATTAACTAAAATATACTTTATACCATTCTAAGAAGCAATAGATATTCCATATCTTACGATAATTATCTTGCTTCTTATTTTTATGGTCATCTAACATTTTTAATAATTTATCTGTGTTAAAGTATTTTTTAGCAGTTTCAGTTTCAAAACTTTTCTTAATTATATTATATAATTTATCATCTCTCATCCAATCTCTTACAGGAACTGGAAAACCTAGTTTCTTTTTCATATATGACTTATTTGGAATAACTCTTTTAGCCGCGTCTCTTAAAGCAACTTTGGTATTTTCTTTTGTAACTTTATAATTAAATGGTAATGAACTTGAAACATCAAAAACTTTATAATCTATAAAAGGAACTCTTCCTTCTAAAGAACTAGCCATAGTCATACGATCTGCTTTTTGTAATATATCTTTCATTAACCAAAAATTAATATCAATTGCTTGCATTTTAACTATATTACTTGAACTTTTAAATTCATCATAAATTGGCTTAGTTATTTCTTTATTAGAAATACCATCTATTTTTAATATTTTTTTAATTTCAGTATCGCTCCAGACTTTATTAACTCCAATATAATTATCTTCTAATTTTTCACCACGTCTAATTAAGAAGTTAATACCTCTTACTCTAGGTAAATGTTTACAAATAGATGAAATAAAATGTCTAATAAAGAATGGTATTTTATTATAAAATTGAAAATCTACTTCTTCTCTATATGAATTATATCCCCCAAAGAATTCATCTGCACCCTCTCCAGATAATACTACTTTAACATCCTTAGAGGCTTCTTTAGCAACATAATATAATGAAACTATTGCTGGATCACTAGTTGGTTCATCCATATAATATAAAACATCATCAATCGCGTTTATATAATCATCTTCACTAATTTTTTTAACCTTATTATGTATATGTAATCTATCACATAAATCTTTTGTGTATTTAGATTCATCGTATCTATCTTCATCATAACCTATCGTATATGTTTTATCTGGTTTAGCAAGACTAACTAAATATGAAGAATCAACTCCACTTGATAAGAACGATCCAACTTCTACATCGCTTATTAAATGATGTTTAACAGAATCTCTCATAACTTCATCAATCTTATTTACGGCATCTTCATATGATTGTTCTTTTATATTGAACTCTAGTTTATAATATTTTTCAATGTTTATATTACCATCAAAATATAATGAACAACCAGCATCAAGTCTTTTAACGCCTTTGAAGAAGGTTTCATTTGTTGGAGTAAAACTAAATGACATATAGGCTGCTAAAATATCTTCGTTAAGTTCTTTTTTAAAACTTGGATTAGCTAAAAAAGCTTTAATTTCTGATGCAAATAATAATTCATTATCTTCACTCATGTAATAATAAAATGGTTTAATACCAAAGGGATCACGCGCACCAAATAGAGTATTATTTTCTTTATCATATATAACAAAAGCAAACATACCTCGTAAATGTTCCGGTAATTTTTTACCCCATTTTAAATAACCCGCTATTAAAACCTCTGTATCACTTGAAGTTTTAAAATCATAATCTAATTCTTCTTTTAATTCTTGATAATTATATATTTCTCCATTAAAGATAACAACTAAATTACCATCATTAGAATACATGGGTTGTTTACCACCTTCTATATCTATAATAGAAAGTCTTCTTTGACCTAAAGCAACATAATCATCTACATAATAACCTTCGCCATCTGGACCTCGATGTTTAATTTTATCACACATTGCTTTAATAATTTTATCTTTATCTTTTCTTTTACTTACAAAACCTGCAATTCCACACATTTATATCACTTCCTTAATTAGAGATAAACCTACTCGTTTATCTTCAATACTAATAACATATACTTTAACAATATCGCCAACACTAACAATTTCTTTAGGATCACTTACAAAACTTTTACTCATATGACTAATATGTACTAATCCATCATCGTGTAATCCTATATCAACAAAAGCTCCAAAAGATGTAACATTTCGAACAGTCCCCGTAAGTTCCATTCCTATTTTTAAATCTTCTAAAGTTAATACATCACTTTTTAAGATTACATCATCAAGCTTATCACGATAATCAACTCCTGGAGTAACAAGTTCGTTTATAACATCTTTTAATGTTGATTCACCAAGATCATATTTTTTACTTAATTTTGAATAGTCAATATCCTTAAATGCTTCCTTTAATTTATCACTACCAATATCATTAGATGTTAAATGATAATCAGTTAAAATATTTTCAACAGTTTTATATATTTCTGGATGTATTCTTGTTCTATCTAAAGGATTACTTCCATCTACTATTCTTAAGAAGCCTATAGCTTGTTCATAAACTTTATCACTAAAACCTGGTATATTTTTTAGTTCTTCTCTGTTTTTAAATACTCCATGTTCACGATATTTTAATATACCATCAATAGTTTTCTTAGATAATCCAGAAATATACCCTAAAATACTTTTACTTGCTGTATTTATATTAACACCTATCTCGTTTACAATTTTAGAAACTGTAAATGAAAGAGCTTCACTTAATTCCTTTGGTTTAACATCATGTTGATATTCTCCAACACCAATACTTTTAGGATCAATCTTTACAAGTTCTGATAACGGATCTTCAATTCTTCTTCCAATAGATATTGCACTTCTTTTTTCAACGGTAAGAGTTGGAAATTCTTCAATTGCAAGAGGACTAGCAGAATATACACTAGCACCAGCTTCACTTACTAAATTATATAATACTGGTAATCCTTTGATAGATTCAGCTACAAACTTTTCACTCTCACGAGATGCTGTACCATTACCAATGGCAATAATATCTACATGATATTTGTTAATAAGTGATAATAAAACTTCACGTGATTTTTCAATCTCATTATGAGGTTCATTAGGATATATTGTAGCTATATCTAAAACATCACCAAATGATGATAACACAGCAAGTTTACAACCAGTTCTAAAAGCTGGATCAAAACCCATAACAACTTTTCCTTTTATTGGTTTTGTCATTAATAAATGTTCTAAGTTATCTTGAAATGTTTCTATAGCTTTATCCATTGCTTTATCTAATGCATCACTCATAATTTCTCTTTCAACACTTGGAAGGATTAATCTTTTTAACGAATCATTAATTGCTTTTTCAATGTATGAAACTACAAATGAATCATTATTCTTAATTATCTTCTTCTTTAAAAACTCACTAATCTTATCTAAGTCATAATCCAATTTAACGGTTAATATTTTCTTATCTTCTCCACGATTTAAAGCTAATAAATGAAAATGTTTAGCATATTTTATTCTTTCTTGAAAGTCATAATACATCTTAAATACATTATCTTCATCTACAGCATCTTTTTTTATCTTACTTGTAATAAACCCATTATTCCATATCTCTTGTTTAATTACTTTTCTATAATATGCATTATCACTTATCCACTCAGCAATAATATATAAAGCTCCTGTAATACTTTCATCAATATCATCTAAATAAGGTTTAGCAAGACTATTAATATCTCCATTTAAAGGAAAAGCCATCATCTTTTTAGCTAAAGGTTCTAATCCCTTAGCTATTGCATCAGTCGCCTTAGTCTTCTTCTTTTCTTTATAAGGACGATATATATCTTCTAATTCAGCCAACTTAGTACATTCATTAATACTATTTAACAATTGTTCATTCATTAAACCTTTTTCACTTATTAAACGTATGATATCATCTTTTCTTTTACTTAAGTTTTCTAAATAATTATACTCTTTTTCAATAACTCTAATTTGTTCTTCATCTAAATTACCAGTTACTTCTTTACGATATCTAGCAATAAAAGGAATAGTAGAGCCTTCACTTAATAACTTTAAAACACTTTCTATTTGTTCTTTTCTAACTCCTAATTCTTTTTGTAATAATAATATATTGTTCATAATACACATCCTCTAACTATTTAATTATAAACTAATATTTTCAATAAAAAAAGACTTTTTAAAAGTCTTATTTCTTAACATTCAGATAAAATTCCAACTATATCAGCGCTAAAAGTATGTCCGGCATCTGCAATTGTATTACTATTGGTATTTAAATAATTAATTGTAATCTTATATGTATCTGTACTATTAGCTTTAATACTTAAATTATCAACAATTAAACTATTATTTGTTGGGAAAGTAGTATTAGAAATAATATTAGTTTCATTTACTCCATTAACATATGATAATGTATAAGTTAAATTATCTTTGTTAACAAATGTATTTGAAACATTATCAAACATTAATTTATAACACATACTTCTAGTATTAGTGTTACTAATGGTAAATGACATACTAACTATATCACCTGGAATAATTTTATCACTTCTAATTTCTCCATTTAATTTAGCAATAACTAAATCATTTAATTGTTCAGTTGTTTCCCTAATACTACCATTACCTGTAGTAGAGGCATCAGGACTAATATAAGCATAAGTACCACTATAA
>CAZJQA010000021.1:5651-10937 GCA_964548285.1 uncultured Muribaculaceae bacterium | reverse complement strand
TTGCCATAATATTCACCTACAATAGTATATGTTACTATTATTGATAAGTTAAAAAGTTAAAAAAAGATGATTACTCATCTTAATTATAAAACATTATTGCATAATTAATATATTTAGGAATATTAGCTCTTAGCAAATTATAAATTACAGCATCTTTTATAACTGTATTACGATAACATATTATAGAAGCAATACCATGTAAATAAAAAACTATATCTCTAGAAGTTTTTACAGCCAATTCTTTTTCAAATTTATATTGATTAATTAAAGTAGTTACAAACATTCTATTCATATAATCTCCAGCTTTTTCTTTAATATTTGGATACTTATCTAAATTATTAAAAAATAACGCTTCAAAAGAATTTGCTTCTCTTTTAGAATATAAGATATATGCATAACTAAGAGTTACTAAATCTTTATTATCTCTTACATTTTTTGTTAAAAACTGTTCAAAATCATTAAATAATTCAATATATAAATCACCTTTATACAATTCCATGTTTAAATAATTTTTAAAAAAAGGTTGAGTTGAACATCCTATATATTTAGCAACATTCCTTGTACTAAATTGAGAAAGCCCCTTCTCTTTAATAAATAAAACACCTTTATTTACTAATTCATCCTTAGTAAACTTAATACTTCTTCCCATATAACCTCCCTAATAATTCATAGTTATCAACAATTTTATCATATAAGCTAATTTTTCTTTAACATCCTTAGAAACATTATTAATATCCTTTAACAATAAAACGCCATCTTTTAAAGACATTTCTCTTATTTTTAAAACACTTGTAATACCATGAGAAATAAATACATTAAATAATATATCTATAAATTCTTTTCTTTCATTCTTATCCATTTTATTAACAAATAAAGATAAATCTTTATTAAACTGTATACTTTTTTTAGATAATTCTTTAACTATGAAAAAAGAACCAAATACTTCCCATGAATATGCATCATGAGCTAATAATCCTTTATTAGATGTAGAAACAACATGTAAATTAGTATTGTTTAACATCATACCAACTGTACTATTATAAGGTACAAATGTAACTAATTTTTCTTTTAATTTTTGATATTTATTCGTGTTATAAATATCATCTACAAATCCAGGTCCATCAAAATTATATACTTTAACAACTTTATTTTGTAACCAATTACTAGCATTCATGTATGCATACATTGAGTTATTACCACCCTTAGAATGCCCTCCAATATAAACATTTTTTTCAAAAAGATGAATATTATTTTTTAAATATTTTAAAGACATATCCTGAGCATAAGTCTTTTCTTTATACACTATTTCAAGATCTTCCTTCCAACCTATAATCGCACTATCAGTTCCTTTATATGAAATATATGTAAATTTTCCTTCTTTACTTCTTAATGTACAAGCACCAAACTGTCCATTATCATTAACTATAGATACAAAGTTTGATAATTTAATATATTTATATCTTTTTGATTTAATTATACATTCCATTAACTGATATGAACTAGGAAACAACCAATCCTTCTTTTTAAGATCTTCTGGTCTATAATAATCTAAAAACAATTTTGAAGCATCACTTAAATATATATTATTTTTATTATCTAGTAAATGTTCAAAATCAACATAACTAACTAATGAAAATATCAATGCATCAACATCATTAAAACAAATATCATTAAATGAAATATCACCATAATATTTAAAATAATCATATATATTTTTCATATTATTCCCCTTACTATTATATCTTATATTTGCTATAATTATTGTAACATATATTGGAGGATAAAATGAATAAAAAATTATTAATTAAAATTATACCTATAATTATCACAATACTTTTAATATTTTTAATAATAAGTATATATTTTTTTAGTAAGCTATCCAAGGCAAATTTTACAGACATAATAGATTCATCAAAATATGGATTTATAACCGATTATCATAATTATGATACTCATCTATCTATTACAGGTTATATAAATGCTAAAATAGAAAATCCTAAATTAGTATTAAAAAATAAAACAAATGAAATAGATACAAACTCTATTTTTACAATTGATAATAACATATTAAACTTTACAACTAATAAAGACAAAAATAATGGAATAAATTTAGAAAATATACAACAAGGAAGTTATTATTTATTAATAAAATCAAATGATAATAAATACTATTCATTAAAAAATAAAACAAATAATTCAAATAAAGAATATTCTATAACAACTGAGAATAATAAAATAATTAATATTAAAATATTATGGAATACAAGTGATTTACTTCCAAATATGGAAATAAAAATAGATTAAACAAAAAAAGGTATCACCGTTTATAAGTGATATCTTTTTATAAATCTTTAGCTACGCTTAATTTAACTTTAATATCTATTTCTTTACCATCTCTTAAAACTTTTAATTGAATCTCATCATTCACATTATGAGAATATAAAACATATCTTAAATAAGCTACACTCTTAACAATTTTACCATCTGCTTGTAGTATTATATCACCAACTGCTAAACCAGCTTTATTAGCAGCGCTACCATCCTCTACACTTTCAACATAAACACCGTTTTCAACATCTATATTAGCAAATTGACTAGGATGATAATATAAAGCTTCATTTAAATTCAACATTGTAATACCTAAATAAGGTCTTTGAATTTGTTCGCCTTTTTCTAAAACATTGGCATAATTAATAGCAGTTTCAATTGGTATAGCAAATCCCATACCTTCAACTGATGAAATAACAATCTTCATATTAGTAATTCCTATTATTTCACCATTAGCATTTACTAAAGGACCTCCTGAATTACCTGAATTAATCGCAGCATCAGTTTGTAAAACACTCATCATAACACTATTAGAATTGCTATTACTTGTAGAAACACTTACAAGCCTATTCTTTCCAGATAAAATACCACGCGTTACTGTATTTGAATAAATAGAAGAATTAACAGGAGCGCCAATAGCAAATACAGTATCTCCTACTCTACCATTTTCACTACTACCAATAGCAGCTACAGACTTAATTTTACTTTTATCAACACTTAAAACAGCAATATCAGAATAAGTATCACCAGCAGCTAATTTTACTTCACTACTACTGCCATCAGTAAATTCAACTTCAATATTTGTAGCACCTTCAACAACATGATTATTTGTTAATATATACGCAACATCATTTTCTACTTTATATACAAATCCTGTTCCTGTACCATACAACTGACCTTTTCTTATATTCTTTACAACAACAACAGCATCATACACCTTCTCAACCGCATCAGCTATACCATTATCAGTTATATTAACATTTTTAACTTCCTTTTGTTCAGTTATTGTTCTTACAAAAGGCTCTGGATAAAAATACATTATTCCATATAAAGAAATAACTCCAACAAAAAACATCACTATACCAATTATCCAAGACTTATTATTTTTATTATTCATATTCATATCTTCTTTCATTTTTATAACCTCACAATCTCTGCATAATTACTAGGAAAACCCATCCTATCTAAAACCTTATAAATACTAATAGTATTTAATTCATCAGCTAATACATGAATCTCATATTCAAGTTCACTCATCATCAAGAAAAAATCATCCTTTCTTAATAATTGTTTTAATATAATAATTATTGCAAACAAATCATCTTTACCATAAATATATTCCGAATTCAATTTAGGTATATCAAGTTTACCATGATAAATTGTATTATCAATACTTCTTTGAGCTTTATGATCATATAAAATATCTTCATGAGCACATAAATTTCTAAAATTAGATAATATAGGCAAATAATTAGTTAAATTATCTTTTGAAACATGTAAATCATTCGCAATCGCTTCTTGTTCATCTATTTTTAATATTGAATATAATTCACTAACTATACCAAAAGATAATACTTTAACAGCAACCCATAATGGAACAAAACCATAATTATCCATAAAATGCAAAGTTGCCGAATTCTGACCACCATTAACTCTAATTTGTCTTTTCATCTTTCTTAAAAGATCATCTATTTGTCTACGTTTTGATCTATCATTTATAAAGTTTTTAGGATTAAGATAATCATTTTCACGAATACCAAACTTACTAGATAATGTATAAGACATAATACTTTTTACATTGTTTTCAATTATTAATAAATTTTTAAAAATAATATTACGAATATGACGATCAAACTGAAACATAGAATATAATTCCTCAAAAGTTGTCCCAGGTAAATATAATTTATTTGTAACACTTTCAACAAATAATAAACGATAACCAGATATAAAGAAATAATTTTCTCTAAGAAGAATTTCTTTAGCATAAGGTATATCATTAATTATAAGACCTTTACTTTGCAATATATCAATTTGTTCATCAAGAGATTTAAAAGTCTTAGTCCTAGCCACATCTCTTCACCCCGTATTCTTTTATAATTATATCACAAAGTACATATCAATAATAGATAAAAATAATGTAAAATAAGTTAACAAAATATGAAATAATTGTGAAATATTGTATAATATATTATAGAAAGAAGGATTTTATGCCATCAATAGTTACACATCATTTTTTTGCAAAAGATGTACTAAACAACTTACCAAATAGTATTAAAGATTGTATATTACCAAGTTTAAAAGAATTTTACATATTTGCTCAAAGTTTTGATAATTTATATTATTACTACTTATTAACTCCATGGAAAGGTTCAAATATTAGAACTCTTGGAAATATAGGTCAAAAAGAAAAAACAAATCTTTATTTTAAAAATATCTTATATTATATAAAAAAACATAATCTTGAAAATAATTCATCTGTTAAAGCCTATTTATATGGATCACTATGTCATTATATTTTAGATAAAACCTGTCACCCATACATAATATATATAAGTGGAAATCCAGCAAATAATAAAAAATATCGAGGAAATCATGAAAAAATGGAAACAATGATAGATGCAATTATATATGAGAAAAAAACCAACAAAAAATTAAGCAAAGCAAGTTTAGAAAATAAATTATTACCAAAAATTGTTTTTTCAAACGAACTAATAGAAACAATGAATTATGTATTTGAAAAGACATTTGGATATAAAAATATTGGAAAGATATATAATAAATCGATATATCAAGGAAACTTTATCTTAAAATATCTAGTTAAAGACAGAACCGGAATAAAAAAATATTTTTATAAAATTATAGATTCACTAAATATTAATGGTTCTCGTAAATATGCTAATTTAGTATTAAACGTTGGAAAGATAACAAAGATAAGCCAGGAGCTGAAGCTGCAAAATT
>CAZJQA010000021.1:1102-5641 GCA_964548285.1 uncultured Muribaculaceae bacterium | reverse complement strand
ACGTTGGAAAGATAAACTATAATTATATGAATTATAATCATGAAAAATGGTATTATCCAGCAAATAAAAAAATATCAAAAACAGATTCTTTTATGGATTTATATGAAAAAGCATTAGAGGAATGTACTAATATCATTAAATTAACAAATGATTATTTTAACAATAAAATAGAATTATCAACATTACTAAAAATAATAGGAAATAACTCTTATATAACAGGTCTAGATTGCAATTTAAATTTGCAAAATATTAATTTTAAAGACTAAGTATACTCATACTAATAATATCAGTCAAATATTCTATATAATCTTCAGATAACAATCTTTTCCTTTCATCATTATTAGAAAGAAATCCACATTCAATCAATACCCCTGGTATTTTTAATCTCTGATACATATAAATATTATTAGAGATTTTTTTTATTTCTCTATTTCCCTTTATAAAATGATTTAGATAATCTTGTATATAATCAGCAATTTTTTTATTAAGGTTATTAACATCACTATAAAATACTTGAGGTCCATAGTAATTTTTGTCATTCAAATAATTTAAATGTATTGATAAATATAAAGCATTATCATAACTATTAATAAACTTTATACGATTATCAAAATCAGTTTTCTTTCTTCTTGTATTACCAAAACTCAAATCATTATCATCTTCTCTTGTTAAATAAACATTAAACTGAAATTTTTCAAGTTTATCTTTTAACTTCTTACTAATTTTTAAATTTATATCCTTCTCATACACATCATAATAAACTGTTCCCGGATCTTTTCCTCCATGTCCAGGATCTATAATTATATTTTTAATACTCTTAGTTTTAAAAGAAGGTTTATTAAAATTTAAACCGGTAATAAATAATAATAAAACAATCAAAAATCCATATTCAAGCTTCATACTAATACTTATGATATAAAAAAAATATTATTATAAGTTATTGAAAAAAAGAATAATTATGTTAAAATACATAACGTGTGTTATAAAAAAGCGTTAGAAAGGATAATATGTCTAACGAATTACTAATATATATGGATGATTCCGGAAAACTTAATAAAAATGAAAATTGTTGCATTTATGGAGGATTGTTTTTTTATAATAAAAGTGATTATATCAACTTTATAAATAAGTATAAAAGTATAATCAAAGACTTACAATTAAAATATTATAATAAAACAAATGTTGAAATTAAAGGAACAACAAAATTAAAATCTAAAGACACTAGAAGAATTTATAATCTTTTAAAAAAGCAAAATCTTTTTGGAGTTTTTATAGACAATCATTCCCTATACAATTTTATTATTAATGACAAAGCATCTAGAGGAAGATATATAGACTATGCCCAAAAAAGAATAATAAAAAAAATCATGATTACTTTAATAAAAGAACATATATTAAATATTAACAAAGACATTAAACTTAATATTAAAATAGATCAATCCAAAACTAAATCAAATGGATATTATAACTTAAGAGATAGCATATATGAAGAATTAGTAAATGGAATATCTAACTTTGACTATAATTCAGTTTTAAAACCAATATTAAATAAAGATTTAATAATAAATATTCGTTATTATAATTCAAAATATAATTATGGTATTCAAGCATCAGATTTTATAGCGCATCTTTTACATAAGAATTATGAAGAAAAAATTAAATACCAAAAAGAAATAAAAAATATATTAAATTATATTAATGTTATTTTATTTTTACCAAAAGAAAAGGAGAAATAAATTCTCCTTTATTCTAACGAAGAAGGTGCTAAGCACAAAATATTAAATCATCCATTCGTTATAGACCAGACAGATTACTCCCGGTAAATAAATACTAACAAAAAATTATTATAATGTAAAGAAAAAAGCTCCAAAAATGGAGTTTAAATATTGATTATCTCTTACTAAATTGAGGAGCACGACGAGCTTTTTTAAGACCGTATTTTTTACGTTCCTTAACTCTTGCATCTCTAGTAACCATATGAGAAGTTTTTAAGATATGACGATAAGAATTTTCAGGATCTGTGTTATTCTCATCAAACTTTAATAAACATCTTGCAATACCAAGTCTAATAGCGCCTGCTTGTCCAGCATATCCGCCACCTTTTACTGATACAGTAATATCAAAACGATTTTCATTATTTGTAAGTGTTAGAGGTTGTTTTAAATCTAATACTAAGATACCATCTGGCATGTATTCATTAACATCTCTACCATTTACAGTAATATTACCTGTTCCACTTGTTATAATAACATTAGCAACAGCTCTTTTTCTTCTTCCTGTTGCAGACCAAGTTTTATTTGCCATATACCCTCCTATAGTTCCATACTTTCTGGTTTTTGAGCAACATGACGATGATTACCATCAGCATAAACAAATAATTTCTTACCCATTGCTCTTCCTAAACTATTATGAGGAAGCATTCCCTTAATAGCTCTTTCAACCATTTCTTCAGGATATCTTTCAATCATTTCACGAGCTGTACGTTCTCTTAAACCACCTGGGAATCCTGAATGATTGTAATACATCTTATCAGTTAACTTATTTCCTGTTAATTTAACTTTTGATGCATTAACAACAATAACATAATCTCCACAATCAACACTTGGAGTATATGTTACTTTGTGCTTTCCACGTAAGATAGATGCAACTTTTGATGCAAGTCTTCCTAATGTTTGACCTTCAGCATCAACTACATACCATTTACGATCAATATTTTCTTTTTTCTGTAAAAATGTACTCATTATATTTACTTTCATTTTATTTCTCCACATAACACCTTCCCACAGCGTCACATATCAAAACAAACAAAATGTACCAATTAAAATTATAGGAAATTATTGTCAACTTGTCAAATAAAAATGATTAAAAAGTATTAATTTTAATCATTTATACCAAATTTCGTCTAAATATAAACCATTAGGAGGAGCTACAACAAACCTATTATTATTTTTTAATTCTAATGAAGATACTAAATCATCAATTGTTCTTTTATGAAGTGCTACCATTAATGATGCACCAATAATACTACGAATCATATATCTATAAAAGGCTTTACCGGTAATACTTATAATAATATATTTTTCTCTTTCTTCTATAGAAATATCATATATTTCACTTTCATAAGTATTATGTTCACCACTAACAAAATTTTTAAAATTATGTTTTCCAATAAATATCTTAAGTGCATCATAAATTAATTTTGTATCAATATTATAATTAATTAAATAAGCATAATTAAATAAAAAAGGATCCTTACCATCTTTATATATTTTATAAACATATCTTTTCTTTAAAGTATTAAAACGTGCATGAAAATTCATATCACGTATAGAAATATCATTTACCTTAACATAAGGATTTAATAAATTATTAACAACATATTTTAATTTATCCAGTGATATATTTATATCTAAATCAAAAGAAACACCTTGATTATTCGCATGAACACCTCTATCAGTACGAGAAGCTCCCTTAACTACAACCTTTTTAGACGCAATAATGCTTAATACTCTCTCAACTTCGTTTTGTACACCTCGGCCATTTCTTAATCTTTGAAAACCTTCAAACTTACTTCCATCATAAGAAATCTTCATCAAATATTTCATGAAACACCTCTATATATACCTTTTAACACTTCATTAAAAGTATAATCATGTAAAAGTCTAATACCTTTATTTTCAAGTTCTCTAACTAGCGAAACTGTCTTAGGCATTTTTACATACTTATAAATACTATTGTCATAAAAATCATCAATAAGTCTAAAATTTTCACCTTCAGTAAACAAATAAAAATCTCTAACACTTTCACAAACTATATCCATATCATTTGTTATAACAATTATTTGTTTATTCTCTTTATTAATCAAATTATTAAATAATCTCTTAAAATATTCTCTTTCACTATATATTAGTTCTTCAAAAAAATACTCTAATATAATTACTTTAGAATTACTTAAAAAAGCTTTAGCTAAACATACCTTCTTCATCTCTAGTTTTGTTAATGAAGATACTTTTATATTAAATAAACTTGATTTTAATTTTACAAGATTTAAAGCTTTAATCTTTTTTTTATCAGAATATTCTTCTCCTAAAAATTCAAAAACATCTTCATTAACATTAATTTTTTTATCTAAAACATAAGAAGTTATTTTAGAATTTCTCCCATTAAGTTTTACTGGAAAATTAACAATCATAGTTAATTTATCTCTAGCAAATCTACTCATTTTAATTGCCATAAAGCCTCCACCAAATCATGCTCATTATTATATATTTCATTAATAATACCATAATAACCTAATTGTATTGACATATTTACATAAAACGGCGCAGCTCCCGACCAGAAGCTGCGCTGTTTTACTTAGTTCAGATTTTTATCGATCCATGCGTGCATCTGTTCGTCGATCTTGAAGTAGGACAGGGTGCCGCCGCCATTAATCCAGTCAAAATTCGGATGGAAAGAGATAAAGAAACAGAGACCAGTCGTTGTTTCGATGCGAAGATTTCTGCGGTCATCGGCAAATGCGGTGTGTGCCTGTATCTG
>CAZJQA010000021.1:0-1092 GCA_964548285.1 uncultured Muribaculaceae bacterium | reverse complement strand
GGTAAATTAAACCCTAATAATTTCATAATCTTTTCTTCTTTTAAAACTAACAAAGTTTTACCTTCAATAGCAATTTTATTATTTTTTAAAACAATTAAATATTCAAATAAAACTGTACTTTCAATATCACTTGTTAATTATAACATTTTAATATTTTTCTTATTAATATAATCAACTACCATTTTTAATTCTTCAAAATCTAATACTCTATATAAATCATCACACAAAAAATAATCCGGATTTATCATCAACACTCTAATCAACGCAAACTTATTTTCTAAATTTTTATTATTAATTATTAAATATTTATATAATTCAAATAAATCTTCGTTCATTTCAGATTTATATTTAACAAAAACATCTTTTTTTAACATATAATGAAAATAAAAAGCAATCTTGCCATTACTTTTAAATATATTATGATTCCTATATATCTCATTTAAAAAAAATGTCTTATAACTTCCACTTTCTCCAAGAATACATATAGATTTATCTAAATTAATACTGATATCATTTATAACTATTTTATTATCTCTTAAAATCTTACATTTTTCTATTTTAAAAAATTTTTCCATAAATTACCTACAAAATTCTTTTATTATCTATTCGATTTATTAAATTATCTAATTCAATTCTATCTTTAGTTTGTCTATCATTAATTTTTAACATCTTTTCATATTCATCTACCATTTTTAAATATGTATATAATATTTCACTAAAACTTCGATATTTTAAAAGTTCAGTTCCAACTAATATATCTGAATCAATTCTATCTTTATAGCCTTTTACTGATAAAGCATCATCATTAAGTGAAAAATAATCTAACATATTAAATGAATCATACATATAAAATTTTATTAAACAAGCAATAGGAGTTATACCATCTTTTCTGTTAGCTAAAATTTTTTCAAAAAAAGGGGAATTTAAAAATTCACATAAATCATCATACTTTGTTTTATTTTCTTCTTTTTTTATAAAATCCAAAGCTTCCTTCACAGCGTAATCATAAGAATATTTATTAAAGGCATAAATATCATTAATAGCTTTTTGTTTATTATACATAACACACCTCTAGTATTTAGTTTTTATCAA
>CAZJQA010000020.1:7131-11091 GCA_964548285.1 uncultured Muribaculaceae bacterium | reverse complement strand
AAGTAGTTTGTATGAAATGAAACAAGAAGGCATTAAAGAAGGCATTAAAGAAGGTTCTAAACAAACAAAAACAGAAATAGCTAAGAATCTATTACAAGCAAAAGTGTCAGAAGAAATCATCATAGAGACAACTGGTATAACAAAAGAAGAATTAGATAAACTAAAAAACTAGGAATCTAGTTCTTTTTTTTAGTCTACAAGAAAAATTATTAAATTAATTTGACAAAAATTGAATATTATAGTAATATAACATTGTTATAAAAAAGGAAAGCAATGGATCCACCATTCACCTGAGTGCAAAAAGTGCTGGGTTTTTAGCCTTATTCTTAAGCTAAATTTAGGTGGATTATTCCACCTTTTTATATGTATGGAGGTGCATTAATATAACAAAGAAAAGTGATGAGTTACTAATTAATGATGAAATAGGAGTTAGTGAATTATTAGTTATTGGACCAAATGGAGAACAAATGGGAATTAAAAGTATAGCAGATGCTCGTACGATTGCGTCATTTGCAGGTTTGGATTTAGTCTTAATGAATGGAAGTAATTCTCCAGCTGTTGGAAAAATTATGGATTATAACAAATATCGTTATGAAAAAAATAAGAAGACTAAAGATGCTTTAAAAAAACAAAAGACAACTAATAAAGAATTAAAAGAATATCGACTTTCAGTAAATATTGATATTCATGATTTTGATACTCGTGTAAAAAATGCTCGTGATTATTTATTAAAAGGGCATAAGATTAGAGGGTTTATCAGATTCAAAGGACGTGAAATGACTCACCCTGAACTTGGAGAAGCAGTTTTAAATCGTTTTGCAGAAAGTTTAAGTGAGGTTAGCGTTGTAGATGCTCCTGTTAAACAAGAAGGACGTAATATCGCGATTATATTAGCACCAAAAAAGTAAAGGTAAATAGAAAGAAGGAATTAAAATGGCAAAAGGACCTAAAATGAAAACTCATAAAGCTAGTAGTAAAGCTTTTACAAAGAAAAAAAATGGTCAAGTTACTTATAAAGTAGGTAATGGTAACCATAAGACAGCTAAAGATTCATCTAAACAAATTAGACAAAGAAGAAGAAAGGGAATTTTAAGTAAAGGAGAAAGAAACAGAATTAAATCTGTTATCTAAGGAGGTAAATTATGGCAAGAGTTAAAGGCGGAACTGTCTCTAAGACAAGAAGAAGAAAAGTATTAAAAGCTGCTAAAGGATATTTTGGAAGTAAACATCGTTTATATAAAACAGCTCAAGAACAATTATTTCACAGTGGAGCATATGCTTATCGTGATCGTAAAGCTAAGAAAAGAGATTTTAGAAAACTTTGGATAACAAGAATTAATGCTGCTTGTAGAGCTAATGATATAAGTTATTCTAAATTTATGAATGGATTAGCTAAGGCTGGAATTTTAATTAATCGTAAAATGTTAAGTGAACTTGCAATTGATGATGCTAAGTCATTTACTAAATTAGTTGAAACTGCAAAAGATGCATTAAATGGAAAAGTTGTTGCAGAAAAAAAAGTTTCAAGTGAAGCAAAAACTGAAGTTAAAAAAGAAGTAAAGAAAGAAACTAAAAAGGCATCTGTAGATTATAGTAGTATGACTCTAGCAGAATTAAAAAATGCAGCTAAAGAAAAAGGAATCAAAGGCTATAGTACAATGAAGAAACAAGAACTTATAGACAATTTAAAGTAATTTGTTTCCAAAAAGTGGTTTAAAGGGTCTATTAAGACCCTTTTTGTAATGGAGGATAAATGAAAAGAACACTTATAAACGATTTAAAAGAAAATGTTACATCAAATATTAGAGGATATGCAGAAAAAATTAGAAATACTAAATATATGATATTTATAATTCTTAGAGATAGAAGTGGTATTATTCAAGTTTCTATTTCTAAAGAACAAGAAGAATTAGTTAAGAAGATGGAAAATGTTTTAGATGATTCTATATTAGAATTTAATGGACATATGGTTTTAAGTGAATATGTTAAGATGGGTGGCAAAGAATTTATTCCTGATGATTTAAAAGTTTTATCCGCAGCTGATACTATTCCATTAGAAGAAAATGCATCATTAGATACTAAGTTAGATTATCGTTTCCTTGATTTAAGAAGTGAAAAGAATAATTTGATGTTAAAATGTCAAAGTGCTTTAGTTGAAGGAATGAGAAATTATTGCTATCAAGAAGATTTTACAGAAATTCATACTCCAAAACTTATCAAGACAGCATCTGAATCTGGTTCAGAAGTATTTGAAGTTAAGTATTTTGATACTAAAGCATATCTTGCTCAAAGTCCTCAGTTTTATAAACAGATGGCTATTTCTTCTGGACTTGAAAGAGTCTTTGAAGTAGCGCCAGCATTTCGAGCTGAAAACTCTAATACTAATAGACACACTACTGAATTTACATCATTTGATATTGAAATGGCTTATATAGATTCTGTTGAAGATGTTATGAATTTTGAAGAAAATTTATTAATAAGCGGACTTAAATGTGTTAAAGAAAAATATGGCGATAAAGTTAAAGAGTTATTTGGTAAAGATATTGTTATTCCAACAAAACCATTTCCACGTATTAAATTACAAGATTTATACCAAGAATTATCTAAGAGATATAACTATACAATTCCTGAACATGACGTTGGCGATATGAATGCCGAAACAGAAAATTTAGCTTATAAATATGCAATGGAAGTATATAATAGTGAATTTATTTTTATTACTGATTTTGCTAAGACTAAAAGACCTTTTTATCATATGAGAGATGAGAATGGTATTCCATTAGGATATGATTTGATTTGGAGAGGAATGGAAATAACTAGTGGTTCTCAAAGAGAACATCGTTATGATATTTTGAAGAAACAATGTGAAGAAAAAGGTGTAGGAAAAGATGTGGAATTCTATCTTGAGTTCTTTAAATATGGTTGTGCTCCACATGGAGGATTTGCAATCGGGGTAGATAGATTAAATATGTTACTTCTTGGATTATCAATTAAAGAAGAAATGTTTATTTTTAGAGGACCTAATAGATTAAACCCATAAAATAAAAATAGGGGGGGTGGATTATGAAAGAATTATTAAATAAAAAAAGATTGCTTTTATCTTTAAAAGTATTTGCACCATATGTTATAGCGTCTTTTTTAACAAGTAAATGTTTAGAAGCGGATACTGGAATAGTTCCGCTTACTAAATCATCTTATACTAAAGCGGATTTTTATTCTAAAACAACATATGATAATTTAGGTAGTTATGTTAAAGAAGAAAAAGCAACTCCATACAGTGAGAACAATACTTTAAAATATATTACTGAAAATATTGATAATAATTTAAGAATAACTGATGTTAAAACATATAAATTAAAAAAAGATATTACACAAGAAGATATTAATAATATATTAAATAATAAAATAGATATTAAAGATTTATTGGGATATCCTTTTGATGAAACAAAAACAAGTACTAATATGTATGAAGATGAAAATGAATATCGTGAAATTATTATATATAAAAAAGATGATGATTATACATTATTAGAACCAACTGAATATATAATTAATGAAACAAATAAACGCTTTATAATAATGATGATAATTGAAGGAAGCATTATAACATTTGCTTATACAATGCCTTTGTTAAGAAATATAAAGAAAAAAAATTTAACTAGGAAGTAATTCCTTTTTTTTTACTTAAAATAGGGTTGACAAGCTAAATAATAATAAGGTAAACTATAAATAGTTCAAAAAAAGGGTGATTCTTTGGCACATTATTTCACTGATAATTCAAATCTACGTAGCGTTCTTCGAAAGATCGACTATGAAAACAAGGGGTATGTTTTCACTTTTTTGAGTGATAATGGAGTTTTTTCAAAGAATAAAATTGATTATGCAAGTGAGTTACTTGTTAATACTATTATAAATAATACAAAAAATTGTGATGATATATTAGATGTAGGATGTGGATAT
>CAZJQA010000020.1:0-7121 GCA_964548285.1 uncultured Muribaculaceae bacterium | reverse complement strand
GCAAAAGGTCATCTAAAATTGGCAGACTTTGGATTAAGTAAAATGTTAAATTCACATGTTACAATGGTTGATGTGAATAATCGGGCAATTCATCTTGCGCTTGAAAATATAAAAAAGAATAAAATAAATGGAGAAGCTTTTAACAGTGATATATATGAAAATATTACTGGTAAATATAATTTAATAGTTAGTAATCCTCCAATAAGGGCAGGTAAAAATACAGTTTTAAATATTTTACGGAATGCTAAAGATTATCTTAAAGATAATGGAGTATTATGGTTTGTTATAAATAAAAATCAAGGGGCTAAAAGTATTATAAAAGAGTTAGAGGATATATATAAAATACATATTAAAGAAAGGTCGAAAGGGTTTTATGTGATAATGGCTGAAATATTGGCGAAAAATAATTGACAACTAGATACTTTGTTGTTAGAATTATAAATTGGTGACATGTGATTTTGATTTAATTGCGAGTTTATTTAAAATATTATTGGATGGGGTGGAAAAATGGCTTATAAACTAAAAAAATTCGGTGATTATACTACAAGAAGAAGTTTCTCTAAAAGTAAGATAACAATGGACTTACAAGATTTACTTGATATTCAAAAGAAAAGTTATGAAAAATTCTTAACAGAAGGAATTCGTAACGTTTTTGATGAATTATTTCCAGTAGAGAGTTTCTCTGGAAATGTTACTGTTGATTTTGGTGATTATACAATTGGAGAACCAAGATATACAGTAAAAGAAGCAAAGGAAAGAATGGTTAACTATGCTGCACCTTTGCATGTTTTAGCACGTGTTTTTATTCATGAAACAGGTGAAGTAAAAGAACAAGAAATATTCCTAGGTGATATGCCTTTAATGACAGAAGCAGGAACATTTATTATTAATGGAGCAGAAAGAGTTATTGTTTCTCAATTAGTACGTAGTCCAAGTGTTTACTTTAAAAATGAAGTAGATAAAAATGGTCGTCATGTAATAAGTGGTGAAATGATTCCTAACCGTGGAACATGGTTAGAGTTTGAAACAGATGCTCGTAATGTTATTTATGTTCGTATAGATCGTACTAGAAAAGTGCCTGTTACTACTTTCTTACGTGCATTAGGATTATCTAGTAATGAGGATATTATTAATTTATTTGGTGAAGATGAATATTTACTAAATACATTTGAAAAAGATAATACTCATAATACAGATGAGGCTTTGATTGAAATTTTTGAAAAATTAAGACCAGGTGAGCCTGCGACTCTTGATTCTGCAAAGAACCAACTATCTATGCGTTTCTTCGATCATTTTAGATATGATTTAGCTAAAGTTGGACGTTATAAATTTAATCGTAAACTTAATATTACTGAACGTTTAGTTGGAACTACTATTGCTGAAGATATTAAAGACGAAAATGGTAAAGTAGTATTAAAGAAAGATACTTTAATAACTAAAGATATTTTAAATGATATTAAAGATACACTTAAAACATTTAATATTATGGATGTTAAAATACATGAAGAATTAGATACATATAAACAAGTTCAAGAAATTAAAGTATATGATAAAAATAAAAAAGATCGTATTATTCCAATAATTGGTGTTTTAGATACAATTGATGAAAAGAGATTAACAATTCCTGATATTTATGCTTCAGTAAACTATTATTTAGATTTATTAAATGGATTAGGAAATACTGATGAAATTGATAACTTAGCTAATCGTCGTGTAAGACAAGTAGGTGAGTTAATTGAAAAACAATTCCAAATTGGTATGAGTAGACTTGAAAGAGTTATTCGTGAAAGAATGACTACACAAGAAACAGATGAAATTACTCCAAAATCATTAATAAATATTCGTCCAGTTACAGCTGTTTTAAAAGAATTCTTTGGTTCATCACAACTTTCTAAGTTTATGGAACAAATTAACCCTATTGCTGAATTAACTGAAAAAAGACGTTTATCAAGTATTGGACCTGGTGGTTTATCTCGTGAAAGAGCAGGTATGGATGTTCGTGATGTTAACCCATCACATTATGGACGTATCTGTCCTATTGAATCTCCAGAAGGTCAAAATATCGGTTTGATTACATCTATGGCAGGTTATGCTAAGGTAAATGAATATGGTTTCTTAATGACTCCATATCGTAAGGTTAATAATGGTGTAGTTGATATGTCTGAAGTTTATTATATGACTGCAGATGAAGAAAATGATTATTATATCACTCAAGCTAATATTAAATTAGATGATGATAATAAAATAGTTGATGATGAAGTTATCGTTCGTTATAACGGTGATAACGTTATCGTTCCACGTGAAAAAGTTAACTTTGCCGATGTTTCACCAAGTCAAGTTGTATCAATTACAACAAGTACAATACCATTCTTAAACTATGATGATGCTAACCGTACATTAATGGGTTCAAACATGCAAAGACAAGCTGTTCCATTACTTAAATCAGAGGCTCCAATTGTTGGAACAGGTGTTGAAAATGTTGTTGCTAGATATTCTGGATCATCAGTTGTTGCTAAGTCTGATGGTATAATTAAATATGTAGATTCTAAAAAAATTGTTGTTACTACTCCAAAAGGAGAAGAAACATATTATTTAGCTACATTTGAAAAGAATAATGATGCTGCTTGTTCTAATCAAAAACCAATAGTTCATAAAGGTGATAAAGTTCATACTGGACAAATTATTGCTGATGGACAAAGTGTTGATCATGGTGAACTTGCAATTGGTAAAAATATGACTATAGCATTCATGACATATAATGGATATAACTATGAAGATGCTATTATCTTAAATGAAAGATTAGTTAAAGAAGATGTTTATACTTCACTTCATATTTCTGAATATGAAATTGAATGTCGTGATACAAAATTAGGACCTGAAGAAATCACACGTGATATTCCAAATGTTTCTGAAGATGCTCGTAAGAACTTAGATTCAGAAGGTATTGTTAGAATTGGTACTGAAGTTAAAGATGGTGATATTTTAGTTGGTAAAGTTACACCAAAAGGAGTACAAGAATTAACTTCTGAAGAAAAATTATTACATGCTATTTTTGGTGAAAAGACTAGAGAAGTACGTGATACTTCACTTAAAGTTGATCATGGTGCTGGTGGTATAGTACATGATGTTAAAGTTTATACTAAAGATAACTGTGATGAAATGCCAGCAGGTGTATTTAAAATTGTTCGTGTATATATAATTCAAAAACGTAAGATTCAAGTTGGAGATAAGATGAGTGGACGTCATGGAAATAAAGGTGTTATCTCATTAGTATTGCCAGAAGAAGATATGCCATATATGGAAGATGGTACTCCAATTGATATTATGTTAAATCCATTAGGTGTTCCTTCTCGTATGAATATTGGACAGTTACTTGAAGTTCATTTAGGAATGGCAGGTAAAAAATTAGGTGTTAAATATGCTACACCAGTATTTGATGGTGCTAATCTTGATGATATTCATGAAGAAATGCGTGAAGCTGGAATTAATGAAACTGGAAAAGTTACATTAATAAATGGACGTACTGGTGAACCATTTGAAAATAAAATCAATGTTGGTGTTATGTATATGATTAAATTACACCACATGGTTGATGATAAATTACATGCAAGAGCTACAGGACCTTATAGTTTAGTTACTCAACAACCTTTAGGTGGTAAGGCTCAATTTGGTGGTCAAAGATTTGGTGAAATGGAAGTTTGGGCATTATATGCTTATGGTGCAGCTCATGTATTACAAGAAATATTGACAATCAAATCAGATGATGTAATTGGTCGTGTTAAAGTATATGAAGCTTTAGTTAAAGGTAATACTGTTAATGAAGCTGGTGTACCTGAATCATTTAGAGTATTAATTAAAGAATTCCAAGCTTTAGGATTAAATGTTCAAATAATTAATAAAAATGATGAATTATTAGACTTAAAAGAAATAGAAAATGAAGAAGAAAAAGAAGATTTAATTAAGATTGATGAAATCGATATTAAAGATGATATTAAAGATGATGTAGTTAGTGATGCAGATGAATATGAAGAAGAATATGATGATGAAGATGATGAAGAAGAATCTAACTTAGATGATCTTGAGTATCCTGGGGATGAAGAAGCCCTTGATGATGATATAGAGATGGAAGGTGTTTAATATGATAGCAGTTAATGATTTTAAAGGTATTAAAATTGGTCTTGCTAGTCCTGAACAAATACGTTCATGGTCATATGGTGAAGTTAAAAAACCTGAAACTATTAATTATCGTACATTAAAACCTGAAAGAGATGGTTTATTCTGTGAAAAAATCTTTGGACCTACAAAAGATTATGAATGTTCTTGTGGTAAATATAAAAGATTAAGATATAAGAATGTTGTTTGTGATAGATGTGGTGTTGAAGTAACTAAATCTAAAGTAAGACGTGAGAGAATGGGGCATATTGAACTTGCCTCTCCTTGCTCACATATTTGGTTCTTTAAGGGTGTTCCATCTAAAATGGGCTTAGTTCTAGATATGTCTCCAAGAGACTTAGAAGAAGTATTGTATTTTGTAAGTTATGTTGTTTTAGATCCAGGAAATGCTCCTCTTGCTAAAAAACAAACTTTATCAGATAAAGAATATCGTGCTTATTATGAAAAATATGGTAATGGTTTCCGTGTTGGTATGGGAGCTGAAGCTATTAAAGAATTATTACAAGAAGTTGATATTGATAAAGAAGTAGATGAATTACGTAAAGAACTTGATGGGGCTACTGGACAAAAGAGAATTAGATTAGTTAAAAGATTAGATTGTTTAGTTTCATTCCAAGAAAGTAATAATAAACCAGAATGGATGATTCTTGAAGCATTACCAGTAATTCCACCAGATTTAAGACCAATGATTCAACTTGATGGTGGTCGTTTTGCAACATCTGATTTAAATGATTTATATCGTCGTATTATTAATAGAAATAATCGTTTAAAAAAATTACTTGAATTAGGTGCTCCTACAATTATTATTCAAAATGAAAAAAGAATGTTACAAGAAGCAGTAGATAGTTTACTTGATAATGGACGTCGTGGAAGAAGTGTATCTGGTGCTGGTAATAGACCATTAAAGAGTTTATCTTCAATGTTAAAAGGTAAACAAGGACGTTTCCGTCAAAACTTATTAGGAAAACGTGTTGATTACTCTGGTCGTTCTGTTATCGCTGTTGGTCCATCTTTAAAGATGTATCAATGTGGTATACCAAAAGATATGGCATTAGAGTTATTTAAACCACATGTTATTCATGGTCTAGTTGAAAGAGGACTTGCTCATAATATTAAAGGAGCAAAAAAATTAATTGATCAAAAAGATGATTGTGTTTGGGATGTAGTAGAAGATGTGATTACTGAACATCCAGTATTACTAAACCGTGCTCCAACATTACATAGATTAGGTATTCAAGCATTTGAACCAATATTAGTTGGTGGAAAAGCAATTCGTTTACACCCATTAGTTTGTACAGGTTTTAATGCTGACTTCGATGGTGACCAGATGGCTGTTCACGTACCTTTATCAGAAGAAGCTCAAGCAGAAGCTAGAATCTTAATGTTAGGTGCTCAAAATATCTTAAATCCAAAAGATGGAAAACCAATCGTTACTCCATCACAAGATATGGTTTTAGGTAACTGTTATATTACAGAAGAAAAAGCTGGAGAACCAAATGAAGGTAAGGTATATAAAGATCCAAATGAAGTATTAATGGCTTATGAAAGACATGAGATTACTTTACATACAAGAATTGCTTTACCAGTTAGATCATTTAAACATAAAATGTTTATGGATAGTCAAATGGATAAATATTTAGTAACTACATGTGGTAAGATTAAATTTAATGAAATATTACCAGATAGTTATCCATATATAGCAGAAGCTTCAAAAGATAATATTGAAGGTTTAACACCTGATAAATATTTCTTAGAAATGGGAACAAATATTCCAGAAGCTATAGCTAAAATGCCTATAGGTAAACCATTTATTAAGGGTGATTTAAAAAATATAATTGCTCAAGTATTTAAAAGATATCATACAACTGAAACTTCAATATTCCTTGATAAATTAAAAGATTTAGGATTTAAATATTCTACTATTGCTGGTATAACAATATCAGCTGCAGATATAATTCCATCTAAAACTAAGAACGAGGTTATTGCTAAAGGTAAAGATTTAGTTGAAAAAGTTAATAAACAATTTAAACGTGGTATGATAACTGAAGAAGAAAGATATAATGCAGTTATAGATATTTGGACAAAAGCAAATGATGAAATTAAAGCTGAATTAAAAGCAATGTCTGAAAAAGATTTTGATAACCCATTATTTATGATGATGAACTCTGGAGCTCGTGGTTCTATTGAACAGTTTAGACAACTTGCTGGTATGCGTGGTTTGATGGCTAAACCAGATGGTTCAACTATCGAAATCCCAGTTACATCTAACTTTGCTGAAGGTTTAACAGTTTCTGAATTCTTCTTATCAAGTCATGGTTCAAGAAAAGGTTCTGCTGATACAGCTTTACGTACAGCTAACTCAGGATACTTAACAAGAAGACTTGTTGAAGTTGTTCAAGATATAGTTGTTAGAGGTGAAGACTGTGGATGTGCTCATGGTGTTGTTGTTAAAGATTTAGTAAATGATAAAGATGGTACAATAATTGAACCTTTAGCTGAAAGAATTTTAGGAAGATATACTGCTAAAAAAGTAGTTAATCCTGAAACTAAAGAACTTATTGTAGATAAGGGTGTTTACTTAACTGAAAATCTTGTTAAAAAGATTATTGGAGCTGGTGTTAAAGCAGTTGAAATTAGAAGTGCATTAACATGTAAAGCTGAAAATGGTGTTTGTCAAAAATGTTATGGACGTAACTTAGCAACAGGTAACTTAGTTGAAATTGGTGAAGCTGTTGGTGTTATGGCTGCTCAATCAATTGGTGAACCTGGTACTCAGCTTACAATGCGTACATTCCACTCAGGTGGAGTTGCCCATGGTGGTGATGCCGATATCACTCAAGGTCTTCCTCGTGTACAAGAGTTATTTGAAGCTCGTAATCCAAAAGGAAAAGCTACAATTGCTGAAATTGATGGACAAGTTAGTAAGATTAAAGAAGATCATGGTAAAT
>CAZJQA010000019.1:9767-11397 GCA_964548285.1 uncultured Muribaculaceae bacterium | reverse complement strand
CTTTTTCTTTACCTGTTCTTCTTTCTTTTTTTACTTCTACTACTTCAGGTATAACATCTCCAGCTTTTCTAATAGAAACTATATCTCCTATTTTCAAATCTTTTTCTTTAATATAATCTTCATTATGAAGAGTAGCTCTAGAGATAGTTGAACCCATAACTATAACTGGATCAAGTACTGCATTAGGTGTGATTTGACCAGTTCTTCCTACTGTAAAAATAATATCATTAAGTCTTGTTAAAACTTCTTCTGCAGGAAATTTATAAGCAGTAGCCCATTTAGGATATTTTGATGTAAAGCCTAATTTTTTTTGTGTCTCTAAATCATTAACTTTAATAACTACTCCATCTATATCATAAGGAAGACTTGCTCTTTTCTCAGTATATTCATTAATATAATCTACTATTTCATCAATATTTTTAACCAATCGATTATTAGGATTAACTTTTAATCCTAAAGATTTCATATATAGAAGTGCTTCATAATGAGTTTTAATATTATAATCCTCTGGATTTGGTAAATGATATATCCACGTATCCAAATTACGTGAAGCCGCAACCTTCGAATCTAACTGTCTTATTGAACCAGCAGCTGCATTACGACAATTTTGCAATAAATTTAACCCTTGTTCTTTTCTTTCAATATTTAATTTTTCTAAAGTCTTTTTACTCATATATATTTCGCCACGTACTTCAATAGAAATATCTTTTTGTAATTTCATAGGTACTGTTTTAATAGTTCTAACATTATGAGTTATATCTTCACCAGTAACACCATCACCACGAGTAGCCCCTGTTTTAAAAACACCATTCTCATAATGTAAAGAAACAGATAAACCATCTATTTTTAATTCACAAACATATTCAGGATTAAAACCTTGAGCTTTAATTTTAGAATCAAAATCAATTATTTCATCTATTGAAAAGACATCTGGCAAAGACATCATAGGAATATTATGTTTAATCTTTTCAAATTTATCAATAACCATTCCCCCAACTCTTTTCGTAGGAGAATTAACATTATCATATTCAGGATGTTTATTTTCTAACTCTTCTAGTTCTCTTAAATATTTATCAAATTCTTGATCACTAATAGTAGGATTATCTAAAACATAATACTCATAATTAGCTTTATTTAATATATCTGTTAAATATTTAATTCTATCTATTTCATTCATAATAATTCCTTTCTACCAAAGTTTATGAGGATACATATTCTTATCTTCTAATTTCTTAATTTCATCTTTAACAAATTCCAAATCTTCTTTATAAGTCATACCAAGCCAAGTTGACTGAGAATCAACCACGTGTAATTTAACAATACCTTTTTTTATATTCAAAAATATACATTGAGGAAGTAATGCCTCACTTGTCAAACTTACATCTCCCTCAAAAAATTCTTTAAAATATTCTTCTAACAAATTAAAAACATCATATTTAAAAGCAAACATATTCATAGATACTAAAGTATTTTTATTTATTTCAAATGATGGATCATTATTTAATGGATAAGCGATAATCTTATCATCAACAAATGATATCTTACTTTCAATTATCTCTTCAGCAATATCATTATTTAATTTTAATACGCCTCTTTTAACATCATTTGTTCCTGTTGTACTTTTAATAAA
>CAZJQA010000019.1:8634-9757 GCA_964548285.1 uncultured Muribaculaceae bacterium | reverse complement strand
TGTTACTATTTAAAAATTCAACCGCATTTTTATATGCATTATATCCATAAAAATCATCAGCATTGATAACAATAAAATCCCCTTTAACATACTTTCTCGCACATAACACAGCCTGAACAGTTCCCCAAGGTTTTACTCTATCTTTAAAAACTTTTGATGTAGGAATATCATCCAACTCTTGAAAAGCATAACAAACTTCAATTTTACCAACTAACCTCTTACCAATAGTTTCTTTCATTAATTCTAAATTTTCTTTTTTAATAACAAAAACAACTCTTTTTATTCCACTTTTAATCGCGTCATATATTGAATAATCAATAATAAAATAACCTTCATCACTTATTGGTGTTGCTTGTTTTAATCCCCCAAATCTAGAACCCATTCCAGCTGCCATTATTACTAAACTAATATCTTTCATTCTAACCAACCTTTCTTATACTTGAATGATTTTTCATTAATTTTTTAATTCCATATTGTTTATTAAACGCTACAGTTACAATCATCTTATCACTTGATAGAATAACTCCCTTACCAAACTCTTGATGTTCAATAATATCTCCAGCTTTTAAATCATTATTATCTTTAGTTGTATTATTATATACATTCTTAAATTCATGTTTCTCTTGTATTTCTTCAGTATCTTTTTCCAATAATTCTTCATCTATTTCTTTTATAAATCGACTCTCTGGATATGAATTAATATTTCCATATAACATCCTTTTTTTGGCATTTGTTAAATAAAGTAATTCTTTAGCTCTAGTCATTCCTACATAGCAATGACTTCATTCTTCCTCTCTCCCATCTTCTTCCATAAAACTATTTTGATGAGGAAATATTCCATCTTCCATACACATTAAAAATACCACTTTAAATTCAAGACCTTTAGCACTATGAATAGTCATTAATGTTACAACATCTTCATCATCTTTATGTTCAGTAATATCAGAAACTAATGAAATATTATCAAGAAAATCCTCTAAAGATTCACTTCCTGTTTCTCTTTCAAAATTACTTGTAATACTCTTAAACTCATTTAAGTTATCTAATCGTATATCAGACTCTAAAGAATGATCCAATTCTAAATCTAAAGTAATCCCACTTTTAGTTAAAATATCATCTATAA
>CAZJQA010000019.1:0-8624 GCA_964548285.1 uncultured Muribaculaceae bacterium | reverse complement strand
GATTCTAAATCTTTTTGTAACTCTAAAATAATATTTTTAAACTCTAATTCTTTTTTAGACTCTAAGTTATCAAACATACTATTATTGTTTAACTTAGCTAATTCTTCTAATTTATTTAAACTTGATTCTCCAATACCTCTTTTAGGTACATTAATAACTCTTCTTAAAGATATATCATCATGAGGATTTAAAACCAACTTTAAATAACTGATTAAATCCTTAATTTCCTTACGAGCATAAAAATAATAACTCCCGATTACTTTATATGGAATATTAGCTTTTAAAAAACCTTCTTCAATACTTCTTCCTAAAGCATTAGTACGATAAAATATAGCTATATCTTCTTTGTTATATCCCTCCTTTAATAATTTTTTTATCTCATCTGTTACATACGTTACTTCTTCTTTATCACTATAATTACGAACATACTTTATCTTTAAACCAACACCATGATGACTACGTAAATCCTTTTCTTTACGATTCTTATTATTATGAATAACAGAATTTGCCGCATCTAAAATCATCTTAGTACTTCGATAATTATCTACTAAAGATATAACTTTGGTATTCTGATAATCTTTTTCAAAGTTTAATATATTTTTATAATTAGCCCCTCTAAATTGATATATAGATTGATCAGGATCACCAACTACAAACAAATTTTTATATTTAGAAGAAAGTAATTTAACTAATTTATATTGTACTTCATTAGTATCCTGATATTCATCAATTAAAATATATTTATATTTATTTTGATAATATTCTAATATATCTTTATGAGTTTCAAATAACTTTACAGGTACTTGTAATAAATCATCAAAATCAAAAGAATTATTACGTTTTAACATATTTTCATATTCTTTATATACTTCTATCGCGATTAAATCATCATTACCCTTATATAATGCTTCAATCTTATCAATTGTTAACATTTCATTTTTAAATGTACTAATACGATTTCGAATAAAAGATGGTTTAATATTTTTAGGATCATAACCTTTTTCTTTTAGAATCTTCTTTATAATCGAATTTACATCATCACTATCTAAGATAGTAAAAATATGATTAACATTTAACACTTCAGTATTTTCTCGAATAACACGCAAACCAAATGAATGAAAAGTTCCTAAAAAAGTATCAATACTATCAATCTCTTTTAAAACACGTTCCTTCATTTCCTTCGCAGCCTTATTAGTAAAAGTAATAGCTAAAATATTATAACTAGGTACTCCACTTTCTATTAAATATAATATTCTTTTTGTTAAAACACTTGTTTTACCTGAACCAGCACCCGCGATTACAAGACATGGCCCATCTTTATGCATAACAGCTTCTTTTTGTAAATCATTTAAATTGTCAAAATTCATATTACCTCATTTTTCTAGCAGAGACTCGCTGTCTTTCATTTCAACAGGTCTTGCAATATCCATATAATCAAGGATAGTTGGAGCGATATTAATAAGACTCCCTGTACTTTTTAGTTTAATTTTATCATCCATAATAATAAATGGAACTTTATTCAATGTGTCTTTAGTATTAATTCTTCCTGATTCATCAGTTACCTCTTCAGCATTTCCATGATCAGAAAAAACAATCATCGTATAAAAATTTTCCTCAGCTTTATCTTTAAGTACTTTTAAACATAAATCAACACTTATACATGCCTTAGTAGTCTCTTCCATTTTACCTGTATGAGCAAGTACATCTGCAGAGGAATAAGACACAACTATTACATCAACATCTTTTTCCATTAAAGACATAGCTTTCTTTGTTAAATTAACCGCGCTTAATGGAGGATTTTTCAAAGGATTTTCGACCTTAGGAATCATTATCTTATGATCATCTTCTACTGAAATAGATTTTTCACCATCAAAAGCATAAGTCATTTCCATAAACTTTTCTTCTTCTGATATACGATTAACAGACAACCCTAATTTAGATAAATACGTTAATAATGGATTTTCTATTTCATTAGTTTCTAAAAATGATGTTGCTTTAACTCTAAAACTTGGTTTAAAAAATGTATATAAATCCAAATCTAAATCAATTGTTGAAAATTCATCAAAATTATATCCACATAAAGCTGTTAAAATTTGTTTAGAACGATCACTTCGATAATTCATCCAAATAACTATATCTCCCTCTTTAATATTTTGATAATCTTTTGTTTTAAGAGGTATAATATTTCGATCATCTAAATTATTTTCATAACACTTTTGTATACTTAATGGAATATTACTTGCAATATATCCAACTTTTTTAGTTAATAAATCATAATACTTTTTCGTTTTATTATAATCTTTATCACGATCCATCGCGTAATATCTTCCACATATACTACTTATAGTTCCAACATTACTATCCATAAGTATTTTTTCAAACTTACTATAATATGTATAAAAAGACTTAGAATCTGTATCTTTACCATCACTTATAAGTTGAAATGAAACATCATGTATATCTTCATTTTTAAAAACATTTACTAATTTTTCAAAATGAGTAAATGATGAATGAAGCATACCATCACTTAACATACCTATAACATGAACTTTCTTTCCTTCTTTAATTTTTTCAATCAATCCCAAAAATTTATCATTATCATGATAATCATCTAATAAGTTTTCTATCATTTTATCTTTAGCTGTAAGTTTGTAACCCGCACCAATTAAAGTATGTGCATAAGGACAACTAATAGGTTCATTTAAAGATAACCCAACTTCTTCTCCACTTGCATACAACTTACTATTAGGATAATGGTTTAACATATCAAAAAGATTATTCATAGGTGCTTGTTTAACAGCATTACCATGAATATTATCACTTAAACCAATCCCATCCATTATTACCATTAAAATCTTTTTCATATATATCACATATCAATTTTATCACTATATAAAGCAATTTAAAAGAAATATAGATAATTTATTATTGTTTTTGAAACAAAAAAAACAACTTAATCAAGTTGTTTATACATATACTTTAGATGCTAATTCTTGAAATTCTATTTTATTTAAATGAATTGCATCTGACAATGTTGTCATAAATTCTCTATTTGATGGTTTATCATAATTAAAATCTATACTATGTCCAAATATCTTATTCATAAGTTCATAATCAGCTCTATTCCAAGCAATTTCAATCGCGTGTCTAATAGCTCTTTCTACTCTTGAGGGAGTAGTATTATGCTTACTTGCTATATATGGATATAATTCTTTTGTAATCCCTATATAATTAGATGAATTATATAGCATAACAATTCCTTCTCTTAAATACAAATACCCCTTTACTTGAGTAGGTATAGCTAAATAATGTAGCAAAGAAGAAACTTGTCTTTCTAATTGATTAGCATCTTCAGTTTCACATGCACTATCAAATAATTCTCTAATCTTTGAATTTAAATAATCTAAATTAATAGGTTTTAACATATAATAATCAACATTACGAAGATTAGCTAAATTAAACCCACAATTTTTTTTATAATTAGATATAGCAATAAGATGTTTTTTTATATTTCTTTTATCTAATTCATTTAATAACCATATATTATCTTGATTATTCATTTCAAGATTAATAATAATTAAATCAATAAAATCTTTATTCTCTTCTAAATAGGGAACAACTTCATTTTCATTTGTTAAAGTTTTTTTAATGTTTACAATAGAATTGTTTTGGAAATACTTTACTACACTACTAATAAATTCTTTAGAATCATCTACTACTAATGCATTAATTTTCATTTTTTTCCTCTTTCTTTATAACTCTAATTCAACCTCGCAAATAAATTTTATCAAAGATTATGTCAAAAGAAAAGAGATTATAATGTAAACATTTGTCGAAAAGTGTCTAATTTCAAACTTTTTCTATTATTTATTTATAATCTCATTTAATAATCCATTATCAACAAAAAGACCATCTATATTTTTATTATCATAATATTGATATAAATTATTCTTATTAAATACAGAACCATAATAACAAGCAAACTCATGTTTAAATTCATTTTTTATCTCTAATTTTAACTGATATAAAATATTTTCTATAGCTTCTACTTTTAATGGCTCATTAGCCCAATTAGGATAATATATAAAAGTAATATTATTATATTTAGATGAAGTAATTTTAGATAAAATTCCTCTAATTTCACTAGCAAGTTTACTTGTAGTATATTGGTAATCAAAATCTTCTTTAGTATCACTTATTATTAAATAAACATGCATATTACTTTCCAATGCTTTTACAAGTTTATTTACTTTCTTTTGATATGTATCATGTAAATCTCTATGTCCAATTATTGTATTATATACACCAATACTAGTTAATGACTCTGGCATTATATTACCAGTTGATTCATAATATGATACATCTTCTGCTATTAAAGTATAATTTTTACTATTTAATAAAGTTAAATATATACTAGAAGGAATTATACCAATATTACTATTTTTTAACATAAAAGCTTTCTTTTTTAATTCCATTACTTCTGTAAGTGTCATATTATGTTTTAAGTTAAATATCAAGGGTTTCAATACTATCACCTTCCATTATCTTTTCTAACGCTACTAATTTTCCATAAGATAAATAATCTAAAGTTGCTCCTCCACCTGAAGATATATAAGTCATTTTGTCATGATATCCAAAATTATTTACAGAAGAAGTCGCATCTCCTCCACCAACAACTGTTATAGCATCAGTTTGAGAAATTAATTTAAGCAATTCTTTAGTCCCATTTGCATATCTTATATCTTCATATTTACCAACAGTTCCATTAATAAATATAGTTTGACTAGTACTTATTGCTTTATTATATTTTTGTAAAGTTTTTACACCAACATCTAATATAACATCATCACTATCAATTTCATTAATAGTTTTATATTTAATATAATTCTTATCATAAGAAGAACCAACAATAACATCTAAAGGAACCATTATCTTTGAACGATATTTATAAAGAAGTTCTTTAACTCTATTTAATATTTCAGGATTATGACTATGAATAGAATCCCCAACATTAAATCCTAAAACATATAAACATGTATTAGCTATTCCACCACCACATAGCAAATATTCACATTTAGAAAGAATTGAAGAAAACAAATCAATTTTATCATCTATCTTAGCTCCTCCCATTATAACTGTAAATGGATGAATTGCATTTATTACTAAACGATCCAAGTTATTTAATTCTCTTTCCATTAAAAAACCAATACAAGATGGAAGATATAAGGATATTCCATAAGTTGAAGCATGTTTACGATGAGAACAAGCAAATGCATCATTACAGAATATGTCACCTAAAGATGACCAAAACAAAGATAGCTGAGCATCACATGAACTTTCTAACTTGTTAGGATAGTCAAGAAAACGAGTATTTTCTAAAACTAAAACTTCACCATTTTGCATCGTATTAACACGATTAATTAAATCATTTGAAAAATTATCTTTTGAAAAATACACTTCTTTTCCTAATAATTCTTTTAATCTACTAGCAACTATTTCTAATGAATATTTTTTCTTATCTTCATTACTCTTAATACGTCCTAAATGACTTAAAATAATAACTTTAGCTTGATTATTTATTAAATAATTAATTGTTTCTAATGATGCTTTAATACGAAAGTCATCAACTATTTGTCCATCTTTAAGAGGAACATTTAAATCTAATCGTAATATAACACGTTTATTAACAACATTCATATCTCTTATAGTTTTCATATAATCAATCCCCAATTCTAATATTATTATACATAACCAATTATTTTTTATCAACCAAAAAGGCTAATTACTAGCCTTATTTACTTATCTAAACAGTACTTTAGCAGTCTTCATCATTTGACTTGTATAACCCATTTCATTATCATACCAAGCCACAATTTTAACAAGTCTTCCATTACTTCCTAAAACATTTGTAAGCGATAAATCTACTAACGCTCCACATTTATTACCAACAACATCGCTAGATACTACAGGATCATTAGTTACCTTTAAAACTGATGATTGAGCATCTATAAATGCTTGATTAATTTGTTCAATAGTAACATTTTTATCTAGTTCTAATGTTAAATCAATCATCGAACCATCACTCACTGGCACACGATAAGCACAGCCAATTAATTTACCTTTTAATTCAGGAATAACTTTTCCAATCGCCCCAGCTGCTCCAGTAGATGTTGGAATAATATTTTGAAAACATCCTCTACCTCTTCTTGATGTTATTCCTTTATTATGATTACCATCTAATGTATTTTGATCATTAGTATAAGCATGAATAGTAGACATCATCCCTTCTTTTATTCCAAATTTCTTATTAATAACATTTAAAACAGGTGCCAAACAATTAGTCGTACATGAAGCAGCAGAAACAATTTGTTCATTTCCATCTACAACATCATCATTTACCCCATACACAATAGTTTTCATATCTCCCTTTCCAGGCGCAGATATTAAAACTTTTTTTGCTCCAGCATTTATATGCTTTAATGCATCATCATATTTAGTATAATGTCCAGAACACTCTAACACTAAATCAATATCTAACTCTTTCCATGGAAGATTACTTGCATCCATTTCTTGAAAAATCTTAATATATTTACTATTATTGATTATTAAATTATTTTCATCATAACTAATCATCTCTGGATGAAAAGTTCTAAATGTTGAATCATACTTAAAAAGATAAGCACAATCTTCAGGACTACTTGTTCCATTTATTGCAACAATATCAAAATCTGTTCCTGTTAATATTTCTCTTAATGCTAGTCTACCAATTCTACCAAATCCATTAATCGCTACCTTAATCATATTTATCCTCCTAATCATCTATAAATTCTCTTATAATTGTAAATTTTGGTATATATTCACTTGGTACTATAAAGAAAGGTTTAAGCACTGATATAAGTCTCTTACTTTCATTATAATACTTACTATTATGATCTATCGAAAATAATATTGGCTCAGCATATAATTTTAAAGCTCCAACTTCATATGCCATCGCCGTATTAATAATTACATCAGCTTGATATATATATGGAAATATATATTTTTCCTCTCCTTCTCTTACTCCTTGCCATGAATCAAAAGTTTGATCTAAACTACGACCTCTAGTTTTAAAATCTCTAACTATTCTTCTAATTAATCTTAAATCTAATGTAGATATATAGTTATGTCTATCCAAATTCAAAGCCATAAAAGGACTTAAATATATTTTAAACTTATATTTATTATCTATTTGTGGTGTTAAATCATCATTTAATGTATGTAATCCTTCAATTAAAATAATACCATTTTCTTCTAATTTAGCTTTTTTACCTAAATATAGACGTTTACCACTTGTAAATTCATATGTAGGCAACTCAACCTCTTCATGATTTATTAATTTTTTTAAAGTATTATTAAATAATTCTAAATCAATTGCCTCCAAACATTCAAAATCAAATTCTCCATTTTCCTTTCGTGGAGTATCATCTCTATTTACAAAGAAATCATCGGTTGAAAGAGTAAGTGTTTTACAACCTCTAGAATTTAATATTTGAGCTAGTCTCTTCATGGTAGTTGTTTTACCAGATGAAGATGGACCTGCAATTAAAACCATCTTTAGATCTTTTTGCATTAATATTTTTTCAGAAACCACAAACAAATCTAATCCAAAAGAAAATTCACTTGATTCAATAAAATCTTTTACATGACCTTCACTTATAACCTTATTTAAATCAGCTAAATAAACCATATTCATTTTCTTTAACCATTTTTTAGACTCAAGAAAATTATTAACTATATTTTCATAATGAACATACTCTGGAACTGAATCTTTACTTACAATATTAGGACATACAAGTACTACTCGATTACGTCCTAAAAAAACCAACTCAAATTTATTAATAACTCCTGTTTCATATGGCATTAATGTATAAAAATAATTAATCTTATCTTCTAATTTATAAATAATTGTAACTTCATTAAATAAAGAATCTAAAATTTCACTCTTCTCATTTTCATTGATTTTTTTAAAATAATTTGAAGCATCAACAGTATCAACACGATATTTATATATACGTTCATTCTTCTCAACAATTGAAGTCATTTCTCCTTTAATTTTAGAAATATCTTCATATGTCAAATTATGCGTTGTTTGAATCTCACATAATATACCACGAGGAACACTATGAAGAAAAGATACCTGAGCATCTTTATACAAATGTGAAACCGCTACTTGAAATATAAATTTTAAACCACTTTGATATATTTTATATCCCTGTAATGATGTTACATCTAAGAATTTAATAGTTTCATTTTTCTTAGCTGTCATATCAAGTGAAAAAGTCTCATTATTAACAGACACCGCTATAACATTTTTTAAATCTTCTTTAATATCTTTAGCTATATCATAATAACTTGTATTAAACTCATACGTTCTTTTCTCATTGTTAGGAAAAGTTATTTCAACATTCTTCATATGTCCCCTTCTATTCTGTAAGTATTTTATCATATAATTATTAAAATTTAAAGTTATAAATTAAATAATAGATTATATAAAAAACTATATCTTATAAGACACCGTTAAGTTAACGAGATCTAGAGCAGGTTTAACTGTTATATTACTTGTATCTCCTGAATTTTCAAACTTT
>CAZJQA010000018.1:0-11619 GCA_964548285.1 uncultured Muribaculaceae bacterium | reverse complement strand
AAGAAGTAGCAGATAAATATTTAGAAAGATTAGTTATGCTTGGTAAAAGTGCTGGTAGAATAGTCGTGGCAACAGGTGACGTTCATAATCTACGTAAAGAAGATTTAATATACCGCAAAATAATTATTAATCAGAAATTCAATGGTAAATTACATCCGTTAAATAGACCAGGTATAGAAATACCTAATATGTATTTAAGAACTACTAAGGAAATGCTTGATGAATTTAGCTTCTTAGATGAAGAACTTAGAAATGAAATTGTAGTAACTAATACTAATAAGATTGCAGATATGTGTGAAGAAATCGAAGTAATTATTGATACAGGTGGAATTCCTTTTGCGCCTGTTATTGAAAATTCGAAAATTACAGTTACTAATCTTGTTTATAACAAAGCTAAAGAATGGTACGGAGATCCACTTCCTGAGATGATTGAAGAAAGAATTGCACTTGAACTTTATGGAGCACCTTTAATTGATGCTGTAAAGAAAAACACCAAAGATGATGTTTATAAAAGATTACATGAAGTAATTCTTGCTGGTCCAGAAAGAGTAGAAGAAGAAATATATTTAAGTTTGAAAAATGATAATCCGGATAATTTAAGTGATGAAGAACTAAAGAAAAATGCTAAAGGAAAGATGACCGCGATAATCGGAGCTAATTTCGATGTTATTTATTTAATTGCTCAAAAACTTGTTAAACACTCTAATGATGAAGGTTTCTTAGTTGGATCACGTGGTTCTGTTGGTTCATCAATTGTCGCTAACCTAATGGGAATAACAGAAGTTAATTCACTTCCACCTCATTATCGTTGTCCTAATTGCAAATATAGTGAGTTTAATAATGACTTTGATGAACCATATGGAGATCAATATAAATGTGGATTTGACTTACCAGATAAGAATTGTCCTAAGTGTAACACTTTAATGCATAAAGACGGACATGATATACCATTCCAAACATTCTTAGGTTTTAATGCAGATAAAGTTCCAGATATCGATCTTAACTTCTCAGATTTAAATCAAGCAAGTGCACATGAATATACAAAAGTTTTATTTGGTGTTGATAATGTTTATCGTGCAGGAACTATAGGTACCGTAGCAGAAAAAACAGCATATGGTTATGTAAAAGGTTATTGTGAAAATAATAATATATTAATGCGTAATATTGAAACTGAAAGATTAGCAATTGGTTGTACAGGAGTTAAAAGAACTACTGGTCAACATCCAGGCGGTATTGTCGTTATTCCAGGATATATGGATGTATATGATTTTACACCTTTTCAATTTCCTGCAGAAGATCCAACAAGTGCTTGGAGAACAACTCACTTTGATTATCATGCGATAGATCAAGATGTATTAAAACTAGATATTTTAGGTCATACTGATCCTACTCAATTACGTATGATTCAAGATTTAACAGGTGATGATATTACCAAAGTTCCACTTGATGATAAAGATACAATGAGTATTTTTACAAGTACTAAAGCTCTTGGAGTAACCAAGGAACAAATAATGTGTGATACAGGTACTCTTGGAGTCCCAGAATTTGGTACGCCATTTACTATTGGACTAGTTAAGGATACTAAACCAACTACCTTTGCAGAACTTGTTAAAATTGCAGGTCTTGCTCATGGTACTGATGTATGGCTTGGCAATGCTCAAGAATTAATCCAAAATAATGTCGTTCCTTTCAGTAAAGTTATTGGTTGTCGTGATGATATTATGGTTGAACTATTATATCAAGGACTACCTCCAATAAAAGCTTTCAAAATAATGGAATTTGTTCGTAAAGGTAAAGCATCTAAAGATCCTGAAACATGGGCAGAATATAAAAAATTAATGCAAGAATATAAGATTGATGATTGGTTTATTAATTCTTGTCAAAAGATCAAGTACATGTTCCCTAAAGCCCATGCAGCAGCATATGTTACTAGTGCATTTAGAATAGCGTGGTATAAAGTTCATAAACCAATTATTTATTACACTTCATATTTTAGTACTCGTTTTGAAGATTTTGATATTAATGTTATGGTAAAAGGATATGACGCGATTAAAGAAAAAATGATTGAAATCCAAAGTAAAGGATACGACGCGACTAATAAAGAACAATCATTATTAGAAACTTTAAAACTTGCCCTAGAAGCAACAGCGCGTGGATTCAAGTTTAAAATGATTGATATTGAAAAAAGTGATGGTGTTAATTTCGTTATAGATGGAGAAGACTCAATGATAATGCCATTTAGATCACTTGATGGTTTAGGTGATTCTGTAGCCAAACAAATTATTAAGGAACGTAATATCAAACCTTTTTATAGTATTGAAGATTTCTCGAATCGTGGTAAAGTAAATCAAACAACAGTTGATAAAATGAGACTTATGGGAGTGTTTGATGGAATGCCTGAAACAAGTCAATTAAGCTTGTTCTAATTATAAAGAACTTATTAAATGTAAAATTTAGTAAAGTTCTTTTTTTTTACATTTTTTGCATATGCTTAGTTGTTTACAAATTGACTTTTATTTTGTATTATTATGGTAGGTAGTGGTGCCTAGTGGTAGAAAGTGGTGAATATTATGTTCATGGGGGAATATCATCATAATCTTGATTCTAAGGGTAGAGTTGTAATGCCTTCTAAATTTCGTGAAAAATTACAAAATGAATTTGTGATGGCACGTGGTATTGAGAAATGCTTATATGTATACACTTTAGAAGACTGGAACAAATTAGTTCAAAAATTAAACACTTTATCTTTTACAAAGAAAGATACGAGAATATTTATCCGCGCTTTCTTTTCCGGTGCAACTACATGTGAAACTGACATGCAAGGAAGAACAACCATACCAAGTTCCTTAATTTCATATGCATCTATTAATAAAGAAATAACCATTATTGGTGCTAGTGATCATATTGAAATATGGGATAAAGATATGTTTGATACTTTCTTAATGGAAAATGAAGATAATTTAAGCAATATAGCTGAAAATTTATTTGGGGGAGATTTATAATGCATTACTCGGTTTTAAAAAATGAAGTAATCGATGCCTTAAATATCAAAGATGATGGCGTTTATGTTGATGCTACATTAGGTTATGCGGGGGATTCAAAAGAAATACTAAAAAGAATAAAAAAGGGATATTTATTTGCCTTCGATAAGGACATAGAAGCTATCAATTATTCACGAAAAGAATTATCTAAAATTAGTAATCAGTTTCAAATAATTCAGGCTGATTTTGCAGAAATACCTAAGTATTTAAAAGATAAGAAAATCGATGGATTTTTATTTGACTTAGGTGTTTCTTCTCCACAACTAGATCAAGATAGAGGTTTTTCTTTTATGAGAGATGAAAAACTAGACATGCGTATGGATAGAGATAATCCATTTGATGCATCAATAGTAGTAAATAGTTATAGTGAAAAACAATTACTTGATATCTTTTATAAGTATGGAGAAGAAAAGAAAAGTTCTTATATTGCTAAAGGTATAGTTGAAGCCCGTAGAGAAAAAAAGATAGAGACTACATTTCAATTATGCGACATTATTAAAAGCAGTGTTGGAGCAAATTATTATTATAAAACTCATCCTGAAAGAAATATCTTTCAAGCTATTAGAATTGAAGTAAATCATGAACTTCAAAGTATTGAGAATGTTTTACCAGAGTTAATTCCTTTACTAAATAAAGGTGGAAGAATAGTTGTAATAACATTTCATAGTTTAGAAGATAGAATAGTTAAATCATTTTTTAAAAAATATAGTACGGTTGATAGATTGTTAAGTGGAGAAAAGGATATTCCAGAAGAATATGCTCCTAAATTAACAATAATAAATAAAAAACCAATACTACCTAGTGATAAAGAGTTAAGCGAAAATTCTAGGAGTAAAAGTGCGAAACTACGAATCGCAGAAAGGAGATAAAGATGAAGAAGAAAAAGAAAAGTGTTACAATACTTAAAGGTGAAAGAATGCTTACTTTCATGATTTTGATTGCTTTAATTTTATTTCCTATTGGTACTGTTTTAACAAAGGCTACATTATCAGAAACAAATATTTCAGTTGAAAAATTAGAAAGAAAAGTAAGTGATCAAGAAAGTGTTAATGAATCATTAAGCATGCAAGTTGATGAATTAGCGTCTTTAGATAAAATTGAAAGTGTTGTAAGTGAGAAAGGTTTGTCATATAATAACAGTAATGTCAAAAATATAATAGAATAACAGGTGATGTTATGCGTAAAATAAATACCAAGATTAGAAGAATAAATATAAATATGAAGCGTAATATGCTTGTTCTTCTAATTCTTTTTCTTATGGTAATAGTTAAATTATCATTTGTTGCTTTATCTAAAAATGTAGATGGTATAAATTTAACTGAATTTGCTAATAATCGTAATACAACCAAAGAAACTTTATATGCTGAACGTGGAATTATTTATGATACTTTTGGTAAACCATTAGCTAAGAATGCAAATTCATACAAGATAATAGCTATATTATCACCATCTAGAACTAAAGATATGTCTGATCCTAAACATGTCGTTGATAAAGAACTAACAGCATCTAAATTATGTGAAGTTTTAGCTAAAACTCCAGAAGGAAATGAAAAATGTAATAAAACTTTGGTATCGTTATTCTCTCAAAATTTATATCAAACTGAATTAGGTGTATGGGGAAGTGTAGGAGAAGAAGAAAGACAAAGAATTCTTGCTCTTGATTTACCAGGTATAACGTTAGAAACTTTATCAAAAAGAAGACAGTATATTAATTCATCTTGGGCCTCATATATTTTAGGATATGCTAGAAGTAATGATTCAGGTGAAATTAACGGTGAAATGGGAGTAGAAGCATATTTTAATAATGAATTAAAAGGCTTAGATGGATTTATAGAGTATCAACAAGATTTATATGGATATAAAATGGCTAATTCTAATGAAATAAGAGAAGATGCCGTAAATGGTAGCAATCTTTATTTATCTATTGATTCTGATGTTCAAAATATTTTAGAAAATAGTGTTTCTGAATTTTCTAAAGATAAACAATTAGATTGGGTAATTTTTTCCGTAATGGATGCTAAAACAGGAGCTGTCCTTGGAAGTGCTTCAAAACCAACTTTTAATCCTAATACATTAGAAGGATTAGAAAGTTATTTAAATCCTTTAGTGTCTTACCAATATGAACCAGGTAGTACAATGAAAACTTTTTCATGGTTAGCATCTTTAGAAAACAATACATATCATGGTAGTGATAAGTTTGCATCTGGTACTAAAAAACTTAGTGATGGTACCACTATTAAAGATTTTAATAATGTTGGATGGGGCGAGATAGACTATGATACAGGATTTGCTTATTCATCTAACGTTGCTGCGTCTAATTTAGGTTTAGAACTAGGCTCAGCAAAATTAACAGACTATTATAATTTATGTGGATTTGGTGATAAAACGGGAATAACACTTCCTGGAGAAGAAGCTGGTAAAGTAGATATAACATACGAAAGTGAAATTGCTAATGCATCTTTTGGACAAGGTATTTTAGTTACTCCTATTCAACTTATGCAAGCAATGAGTGCGGTATGTAATGATGGTGTTATGGTAAAACCATATATTATTTCAAAGATAGAAAACTCTGATGGTAAAGTTGTTTTAGAAAGCAAAAGAGAAGAAATAGGAAGAATAGCAAGTCATGAATCAATATCAAAAATGAAAGAATTATTATATAATGTTGTTTATAATGGGTTTTCATATAATAAAGGATATTCACCAAGTAATGTTAAAATAATAGGAAAAACCGGAACAGCTCAAATAGCTTCCAATTATGGAGGATATTTGACAGGAGAGTATGACTATATCAAATCCTTTTTAGGAGCCTTTCCATATGAAAATCCTAAGTATGTCTTTTACTTTGCTACTAAAAGATTTGTTGGTCCAAGTGATGCTATTATGTCTACTATATCTAAAGGAATTGAAGATGTTGCAAATTCATTAAATGCTACTGATAACGGAACCGATGTTGATAATAATAAAATAATATATTTAGGTGAATATACAAGTAAAGATGTTAATGAAGTTGAAAAAACTTTAACAGAACAAGGTTTGGTTCCCGTTATACTGGGTGATGGTAAAAATGTTATAAAGCAGTATCCATATAACAATACAAAGGTAATTAGTTCATCTAAAGTGCTTATACTAACTAATAAAGAAAATATTGCTATGCCTGATGTTACGGGGTGGAGTGAAAATGAAATAATTAGATTATGCAACTTCATTGGCCTAAAATATCAAATTAATGGATACGGTAAGGTATCAAGTGTTAATATTTCGCCAGGTGAAGTAATTGATTTAAATAAAACTTTAGAAATAAATTTAAATATTTAAGGATACCCTAAAGGTATCTTTTTCCTTGCTTTTTTATAGATGATTCTTTATAATTTATGTAGTGAATGAAAGGATTTTTTGTATGAAAAATAATATGGATGAAATAATAAATTATGCTAAAGCCTATGGATTTATTTTCCAAGGCAGTGAAATATATGGAGGACTTTAAAATACGTTTGATTATGGTCAATTAGGAGTAGAACTAAAGAATAATATTCGTAAGTATTGGTGGAAAAGATTTATAAATGAAATGCCTAACAATTATGGCCTTGATTCTGCAATTTTAATGAATCCTCAAGTTTGGGTTGCCAGTGGTCATGTTTCTTCATTTTCAGATCCTTTAGTAGATTGTAAAAAATGTAAATCAAGATATCGTGCTGATAAATTAATTGAAGATTTTAAAATGGGAAAGGTATCATGCGATGGTTGGGATAATGAAAGATTAGAACAATTTATCAAAGACGAAGAAATACCTTGTCCTAAATGTGGAAGTAAGGATTTTACTGGAATAAGACAATTTAACTTATTATTTGAAACTCATCAAGGAGTAACTGAAGATAATAAGAGTAAAGTTTACTTACGTGGTGAAACAGCTCAAGGAATATTTGTTAATTTTATGAATGTTTATAGAAGTATGAGAGCTAAAGTTCCCTTTGGTATTGGTCAAACCGGAAAGAGTTTTAGAAACGAAATTACACCAGGTAACTTCATATTTAGAACACGTGAGTTTGAACAAATGGAATTAGAATTCTTCTGTAAACCTGATACTGACTTAGAATGGTTTGGTTACTGGAAAAATTTCTGTATGGAATTCTTAAAGGAATTAGGAATCGATAAAGAACATTTAAGATTTAGAGACCATGAGAAAGAAGAATTATCTTTCTATAGTAAAGCAACTACAGATATTGAATATTTCTATCCAATGGGATGGGGAGAACTTTGGGGAATTGCTGATAGAACAGACTATGATTTATCTACCCATATGAATCATTCTGGAGCTGACTTAAGATATTTAGATCCAGTAACAAACGAAAAGTATATTCCATATGTAATCGAACCATCTGTAGGATTAGATAGATTATTATTAGCTGTTTTAGTTGACTCATATAATAAAGAAATCGTTAATGATGAAGAAAGAATTGTTTTAAAATTAAATCCTAATTTAGCGCCTTATAAAGTTAGTATATTACCATTAAATAAGAAGATTCACAGTGAAAAAGCTTTAAATATATATCAAAAATTATCTCAATATTTTGCATGTAGTTATGATGATTCAGGCTCTATTGGTAAAAGATATAGAAGAAGTGATGCTGTTGGTACACCTTTTGCAATTACAATAGATGATGAAACATTAAATAATAATACAGTTACAATAAGAGATCGAGATACGATGAAACAAGATGTTATTAAAGTAAGTGAAATAAAAGATTATTTAGATAAAATAATAAAATAATCTTTACTAAATAATGAAAAGATATTAAAATTATTATAGAAGAAGGTTATAGTGTGATAAAGATAAAAAATTTAAACAACTTACTTAATAATAAGAAATTATGTAAATATATAGTTGTTAGTTCTATATGTGTATTTATAATTGGAATTATTTTAATGATTTGGGGTATTATCAATATTAATAATTCAAATGGTACGTGTAAAAATGATCTAAGTGATAATGTTGTAAATTATAATAATGAAGATGAGTTTATATATATAACTCGTGTTGGTAATTATTTGTTAACTAAGAAAAATGGTTATTTAGTTATAACTGATGATGAATTAAAATTAGACTTACAATTAACATATTTAGATAAAAATTTTAAATTAATACGAATTGTAGATACTAGAGTAGATGATAGCTATAATGAAACATTAACCAATATCTTAGATGAAAGTTTTAATGATGGTATATATATTGTTTACAGCGTGGATACTGAAAATAAGCTAGGAAGATTATATTATTTTGACGATACTAATTTAACTTTTTCAGAATATTATTTAACTGATAATAGTATTGATAATTTTATATAAAGTGATTGAAAATATTCTTTGTTTTTGATACAATTTATAAGATGAATACTAGAAGGGAGATAAATAAATGGCATTTGGGAAGTTAAAAGGATTTTTTAAAGATGAAGATGAAGTACTTGATAATAGTAATTCTTACTATAATTTAAGTCCTGAAGAAGCAATTAAAGATGGAGATAAAAATGGAAACAAGATGATCTTACTTGAGCCTAGAGCTTACTCAGAATCTCAACAAATTGCTGATTATTTAAAGAATCGTAATAGTGTTGTTGTAAATTTAAAAAGAGTTACAGCAAGTCAAGCAAAAAGAATTATTGACTTTTTATCAGGTTGCATATATTCTATAGGTGGTTCTCTACAAAAGATTAGTGAAGGAACATATCTTTGTACACCTAATAATGTTTCTGTAGAAGGAAATATTTCTGATGAAAAGAAAAAAGAAGAAGAAAAAGCAACTGAAGAAGATTGGTAAAATAGTAAGGGAGTCTTAGATCATGAATAAGTTTAAAACGAGTTTAAATGGTTATAATAAGCAAGAAGTTAACAAATTTGTTAATGATGTTTCACATGAATATGAATCTATGCTAAATAATTTAAAAAATCGTGATCAAGAAATCAAATCCCTTAAAGATAAACTTGTACAATATCAAAATATGGAAAACACTTTAAATAGAGCATTATTAGTAGCAGAAGATGCTTCTAATCAAATTAAAAGAGTAGCAAGAGATGAATCCAAAAGTATTATCGATGATGCAAGACGTAATGCATCACGAATTGTTAATGAAGCATTATTAAAGGCTCAAAAGTTAGAAGATGACGGCAATTTATTAAAACAAAGAATCATTTCATTTAAAAGAAGATTTAAAGGTATTGTTGAACAAGAAATGGATATTATAGATAAAATAGATGAAGACTTATAAGTCTTTTTTTATGTGAAAAAAAACTCGATTTTGTAAAACTCGAGTCTTATATTTAAATATGGTGTTCCATGGGGGAATTGAACCCTCAACTAATCCTTAGGAGGGATTTGTAATATCCTTTTTACTAATGGAACATCAACCTTAATAACGATATTTATTTTACACTTGTTATTTAAGGTTTGCAACTATTTTCAAAGATAATATATATCAAACTAATAAGTCATTATCTATATTATTTGTTTCAGGATTATAAAGTTTTTTATAAATTGCCGATTTTTTCATTAAACTTTGATGTTTACCACTTGCAACTACTTTGCCATTTTGAATTAAATATATAATATCAGAATCTATAATAGTTGATAATCTATGAGCAACAATTATTATTGTATGAGTAGTAACTAAATCATCAATTGTTTTTTTAATATATTCTTGCGATTCATTATCCAAAGCAGAAGTTGCTTCGTCAAATAATATTACTTTAGCATTTTTTAATAAAGTTCTTGCAATCGCGATTCTTTGCTTTTGACCACCGGATAAATTTATACCACCTTCACCAATGATAGTATTATATTTTTTAGGTAATGACATAATATAGTCATCTATATAAGCTTTTTTACAGACATTTCTAATCTCATCTAAAGTCGCGTCATTTTTAACTATTTTAAAATTATCTATAATACTTTGATTAAAAAGAAAGGGATCTTGACGAATTATAGAAATATTCTTTCTTAAATTTTCTTCTGTTAAATCTTTAATATTTACATCATTAATTAATATTTTGCCTGTTGAAGTATCAAAATATCTCATTAATAAGTTAAATATAGTTGATTTTCCTTGTCCAGATTTTCCTACAATAGCAATTTTTTTATTTGGAAGTAATTGCATTGTTAATCCTTTTAAAATATAATTTTCTTCTTTTCTATATTTAAATTTAACATTATCAAAATTAATTCTTATTTTTTCATCATTTATTTCTTTATTTCCAAAATGTTCATCTTTATACAAATAATTATTAATTATTTCTTCAATTCTTTTTAAAGATATAATAACTTTATTATAACTTACACCAAAATCAGATAATTGTTCAATTACATATTCAAATTTCCAAATTAATGATTGAATAATTAAAAATATTTTAATATCAATTTCACCTTTGAAAACTAATAGTCCAACAGTTAAAAAGATAATAAATTCAAAAGAGAAATATGCCAAATTATTAATTCCATAATATATATGTTCATCATTAGATATCTTGTTTCTTTTATTATTAATACTATATATAAGGTTTTTCATTCGTAAACTAGCATTAGTTTTAATTCCTAAGGCTTTTATTTCTCGAATACCATTAATATCTTCAGTAGCAATCTTAGATAACTTATCGCTTTCTTTACTGATTTCTTCCTGAACTTTTTTGATCTTAGGATAATAAATGTTTGCTAAAATATACATTATTATACCTAGTGCTATAAATTCTAAACCAACATATATTGAAATATAAAATGAATAAAATAATATTACAATCGCGGTAATAAGTCTTGATGATAAATCAACAATCTTTTTTAAAAGAGATATTATTTTTTCTAAATCATTATTTAATCTGTTAGTTAATTCTCCAACTCCCATATCTTCAAATGCTATAGCTGGTAAATTTAACATTTTATTATATAATTCTACTTGACCATTTTTAACAAAATTATTTTCTAGTTTATTATAAAGTAACTCCAAAATGACATTGCAAATGCTCCAAGTTATAACATTTGATAAGTATAATATCACTAAAAAAAATATAAAACTAAGTTGTTTGTTTGATGTTAAACTATCAAGTGTATATGCAGAAACGATAGATATAACTAAAGGCAATACATTTAATAAGATACTAAATATAACATATAAAAATATTTTTAATTTATCATTTTTCAAATATTTTAAAATAAGTTTGAAATGTTTAAAATCATTCACAAACATCACTCCTGCATTCTTTTAATATATTATATCATTATTTTTATCGAAAATCTTCAATTAAAAATATCAATTTTTAAAAAATTGATATTTGGTTTATTAAATATAATTTAATTAAAATAATGGTGCTTTTGGTGGGACTTGAACCCACATGATATTGCTATCGCGGGATTTTGAGTCCCGTGCGTCTACCAATTCCGCCACAAAAGCATTTAAGCATAAGTAGATTATATCAAATATATATAATTAATACTAGTCTTTTTTTAAAAAAATTAGTATGTTATCATGTTAATGTATGATGAAAAAAGAGAAATCTTTTGGGGGAATTGAGTATATGGATGAAGAATTAAAAAGTA